>CALXJR010000043.1 GCA_944388675.1 uncultured Clostridia bacterium | reverse complement strand
AATTATCATACTATAGACTAATTTTTTTCCTAGCAGTTCTCTAAATTTTGTAGTTTTCGTTTTATCATTATTTCTTAGAGTTTCAAGCTCTTTTCCTAATTTATCATACTCATTTAAAATATCTCTAAGTGCTTTTTCAAAATTTTCTAGTCTATCCATAATAATTACCCCTTTAGATAAATTTCGATATTTATTTAGAATTTAAATAAATTTAATCCTATATCATCACTAAACTCTCTATCAACAGTTCCATCTATTATATTTATTACCATTTCACATGTTGCACTAACAATAGCTCTATTTAAATGTCCTCCAAAAACTTCTCCCTTGTCATTTCCTGCACTCATATGAATGTGTGAATAGAACTCTCCGTTCATTGTATTTATTGTTCCAGTTAATGAAACAATTTCAAAATCACCTTTAAAATTATTAGAATAATATTTCTTTTCTCCTGTTTTAAATACTCCTACTGTAAAATCATTAGTTGCTCCTAATGCATTAATATTAGCTAATTTAATATTTTCTTTAGTAGCAATTTCTTTAATTTTTTCTAGTATCTCTTCACCTTTATCAATTCTTGCAACAATTGTATTATTAAATTTTCTGTATTCCATTTTTAATTCCTCCTTAAATTATTTTACTTTTCATATTATAGCATAAAACTTTAAAATGTGATATATAATTTTAAGCTGTTTTTGGGGACACCTTCCAAAAACAGCTTAATTAAATTTTTTGCCCCAAAAGGGCCATCCAAAATGGGCGATTTGATATTAGCTTTTATTCATCAAGATATTTGCAATAAATAATTCATATGGATTGCCTATATGCATAAATTCTACGCTATATACTCCATCTAAATTTTCTACTAATAAAGTTATTTTTTCTATATCTTCTCTATCTACTTTTACAGTATAACTTGCTTTAAATGGATTATCTTTATCCCAGCCATTTAGTAAATATGCATTTTTACCTATTTTTTCCCTAATACCATTTAAAGTTTCTTCTTTTGATTCATATGTAATTTTTCCAAATCCCCTTAAAGTATTTTCTATATCAGCTTTTTGCTCTTCTGTTATGTCATCTAATAAAAATACTTGTACCTCACTTGGTGTTAAATTATAATTTATAAATAGCACTACATTAAATAAAATTATTATAAATAATATACTTAAAACAGTTATAATTATTTTTTTTCTTCTTTTTAGTTTGTTTTTTACTTTTTTTAAATAATCTACTTCTTTTTCTTGGTTATCTTTTTTGCTATCTTTTTTTATTTCTTCTAGTTTATTTTTACAATTCTCACATTCTTTTAAATGATTCTCTACAAGCTCTGTAGATGATTTACTTATTACTCCATCACTATAACCAAATAATAAATCTTGTACTATTTCGCACTCTTTTTTCATTTATCTTCCTCCTTAATTTTTTGCTTTCCTCGGAAAAAAGTTACTCTAGCCCAATTAGAGGTTTTCCCCATAATGTCAGCAATTTCATCATAATTGAAATCTCCTAATATTCTTAAGTACATTACATTTCTTGTTTGCTCATCAAGTTTTTGCATTTTTTTAAATAACTCTTTTCTGTTTTCCTTTTGCAAAAAGTCTTCTTCTAATATATTTTCTAATGACTGATTTTTTTCTAAATCTTCTAGTGGCAATACTTTTTTATGATTTTTTAATCTTTCGTACCATTTGTATTTTGCAATTTGACATAGCCAAGTAGATATTTTGCTTTCTCCTTTAAAGCTATCTATCTTTTCTACTGCAGTTAGAAAAGTATCTTGAACTATCTCTTCTGCTACATCCTCGTCTTTTGTCATGCAGAATATGTATTTATACACAATTCTTGCATATTTATTATATATTTCTTCAATATTCTGCATAACTTTTTACTCCTTTCACTCTATAAGTGTCAAATTTTATATTTTTATTACAAATATTATATAAAATTTTGTCCTTTTGAGAAAATATTTTTTAGAAAAATTTTTTTAAGCTGTTTTTGGAAGGTGTCCCCAAAAACAGCTTTTATTTTATACTTCTTTTGCATTTGAATATATTTGTTCTAATTTTTCATTTGTATAATATGTATCAAAAAACACATCTACATAACCATCTGCAGGTATGTTTTTCCTTCTTTCTAACTGTCTTGCTCCTGCTAAGCTAGACATTGTAATGTCAAATAATATGAATGTCATTAAAAATGCTGTAAGTATTTTAAAGTATTTGTTTTTATAATAAATATTAATTTTATGTACAAATGGAAGTATAAGTTTTACAAATAAAACTCCTCCTATTCCCCAATATATACAATGTAGCAGGCTTGTTCTTCCATTTATATTAAATGGTAAATTGCTATAATCCCAAGATATAGTTCCAAAGAATTTTTCTTGGAAAAATGAGAATAAATATTCTATAATTCCGCCTAATAACATTGATAGAAAAAATATTTTGATGCAATTTCTATCTTTTATTTTAGAAATTACAATGTAATACACTGCTAACCCCAAGCCATAAACTTGTATAAATGGGCCATATAAAAGGCCTTGTCTTGATACAAAATGTCCATTTTGTACTAATCCTACTATCATTTCAACAATATAACCAATTACACTACCAATTAGAAATATCCAAAATATTTTTATTATTTTTTGTAATATAGTTTCTTTTTTTACTATTATACTTAAGTTTTCCATGTTTTACACCTCTTCTTATAAATATAATAGCAAATTTATATTCAAACTAAAATTACAGTTTTGTAATAATTACTTTGGTAGCATTTTCGCCCAAAAAGGACCGTCCCTAATGGGCGAAATTATAATTTATAGCCTTTACCTCTTACATTTTCTAGCAAGTTTTCTATTCCTATTTCTTCTGCTTTTTTTCTAAGTCTTGCTATATTTACTAATAAAATATTTTCGTCTAGATAATATTTATCATTCCATAATTTTTCTAAAAGCTCATCTTTTGTAATTATTCTGTCGTCGTTCATAAAGAAATAATATAATATTCTAAATTCGTTTCTTGTTAGTTCTACTTCTTTGTCTTTATATTTTAGTAATGATAGATGCAAATCTAAAGTATAACCCTTTTTTGTCATTTCTTTGAAGTTTTGTGGGTTGCTTAATTTTATTGCTCTCTTTATTTTCTCTAGTAATACTCCTGTGACGTAAGGTTTTGCAATAAAGTCTATTCCTCCTACCCTTATGCTAATTATTTCGTCTTTTGTAGTATCTCTACTTGTTACAAATATAATTGGTATATTACTTTTTTCCTTTATTTTTTTGCATATAGCATAACCATTTTCATGTGGCAAGTTAACATCAAGTAAAACTAAACTTGCATCAGAATTTATAATATGTTCTGGGATGTTATCAAAGTCTTCTATTAAAATAGTGTCATAATCATGTTTTTTTAATAATTTTGATAATTCTTCACGTATGGTTTTATCATCTTCTACAATTGCAATTTTCATTTTACGCCTCTATCTATTAAAAAAATTCTTGTTATAATTTTATATCTTAATTATAACAAGAATCTTAATAAATTCAACTTACAGTTTTGTAAGATTTTTATTCTTTTATATCTTTTGCAGTTTCTTTTTCTGCATCTTCAACTTTTTTTAGTTTTTTGAATAGTGTTTTTATTTTTGCTGTATTTCCTTTTATATCTCCTAAGAAGAATGATATTCCAAATCCTATAATCATTATTATTATAGATATAACTGAGCTTGCGTTTAATCCTAAAACACAGCTTTCATTTAATACATTTGGAATTATTGAAATAAATAATCCAAATATTACTGAAAATGTTGCAGTATAGAATCTTTTTAATAGTTTATTCATTAAGAATGATATTACTAATACTCCTATAACTAGTCCAAATGCTGCTGGTATTAATACAGATAAGTTAAAGTCTGCAATTGACCCTACATATAGTTCATATAGTCCTAATGATGATAATATTACTGCACTGTCAACTCCTGGTACTATTGATGAGCCAGCTACTGCTATTCCTAAGAATACTGATTGTAATAGATTAGGATTTGTTATTACTGGGAATAAGTCTTTATTAAAATAGAATAATACAAATCCAACTACTGCACCTATAACCATGTACAAGTAATATTTTTTGTTAAATCCTTCTTTTTTTACTTCCTTATAGAATAATGGTATTGTTCCTAATACTAATCCCAAGAAAGCAAATCTAGTGTACATTTCAAAATTTCCTAGTAAATAATCAACTATTTTACTAAATATAATTACTCCTACTCCAAAACCTAATACTAATGGAAATAAGAATTTTACATTTTCTTTAAAGTTTTTAAATAATGTTCCTATTGCTGATATTGTTTTTTGATATAATCCTAAAATTACTAATAAAACACTTCCACTTAATCCAGGTGCTATTCCACCTATTCCTACAATTATTCCTTTTAAAAAGTTATACATGTCCTCCTCCAATAAAAAATTTCTTAATTATTTTACTACATATTTATAATTAAGTCAATTTTTATTACTAAATTAACATAAAATTATTGACATTAGGTTTTATCCATGCTACAATAAATGTATTGGAAGCGTAATTGTCTTCCAATGGGAGTGACTCTCTCCACACTTAAATTTTAGAAAATTTTCTGAAAAGAGAAGTGTGGGGCCCCGCACTTCTTATATGCAGTCTGATCAACTGTATAGTTTTTCGGATTATGAGTATAGGTTTAAAGTGCGGAATTATAGCCCTAAGAGGTTAGCTCCTATATGGACATTATAGCCCCAAGAGGCTAGCTCCTGTAAGAGTCAAAGTTTTAGTTTAAAAAAACTAGGAATAATAAGTAGAATTTTTTATTGCGATAAACGCAAATCGCGCAAGATTTTGGTTACGACCTGAATAAGCGCCTCTAAATCCTAGTTTCTTGCCATACAAAATTGTATGGCAAGTTTTTTTATTTTATAACTTTATTCTTTCTTCTCTACTTAATTTAGGAAATTTTCTTTAGCCACTAAAAATTTCAATTGTTTTTCCATTTTGTTATATAATACATTTCTTATAATTATTTTCATTATAATATTCTATAATTCACATTAATTTTTATTTTTTTTACAAATAACAAACAAATTTATCATTATTCATTTTACCTTTCTCTTTCATCTGTTGATTGTTCCTTTTGTTCCATTTGTCTTTGCATATATGCTATTTTATTCGGATCTGACATTCTTCTACCAAGATTAGGATTTCTTTTTCTTGCATCTTCTGCAAGTTGTTCTGATAAAGTTTTTTTAACAACAGGTTTAACTGTTTGTTCTCTTATTTCACTAATTGCTGGTGGCAAAACATTTAATTGTTTGCTTACGAATTTTTGTAGAAAAGGTATTTTCATAAGAATACTATTTCTTTGTAAAATTTGTGCTAATTTATGTCTAACTGATAATGTTTGATTATTTTGTTCTAAATCTACACCTGTCATTTCATTAATCATTTCTACTTTACCATCTAAACTAGGAACATTTTCTCCATCTCTTGCTACCTCTTCTTTGTGTTTTTCTTGCATTCTTGCATTTGCAAAATCCCTAATCATACTCTGTGCTTCTTTAAATATCAAATTAAATTGTTCTTGGTTGTTTGTTTTATGTAAACTTGTAATAAAAGTATCTAAATCTCTATAAGCCCCATTCCCCATATATTTATCAAATTCATTTTCAATCATACTAGAATCATTTAATAGACCATAGAAAAATGTATTTGCAGGCTCTTTTGTACCATCTGAATGTTCAATAAATGAATCTAGTTTATTTTCAACTAATTGCTCAAAACTCATTTCTTTATCAAAGTCGTTTCTCATAGAAACAGCTAGTAATTTCACTAACTCATCTACTTTTTTATATGAATTAAACTCTGATATATCTACATTTCCTTTTATTATATCATCTGCGCTATGTTCCCCTCTAATTGCCAGCTCTGCAAGTAAGTTTATTGCATTTTCTTGTATTTGGCTTCCATAAAAAGCATTTGGATTATTTTCTTGTCCTTTTGGCACCCTAATTAAACCTGTTACTTGTCTTGTATCTGTATTTGGGTCGTATGTTTGCATTTTAATATTTGAAGGATTTAAAACTAAATGTCCCATTTCATGTGCTAATCTAAAATCAGCATTTTGACCATTTATTTCTGGATACCTGTATGCTAAAGTATAAGTAATTTTTCCATCTACCGAACTTCTTTGTACAACAATTCCTTTTTCCGTTCTATTGTTCGGATCATCAAGTAATGGAGAAGTTGCATCAGTAAAATAAATATTTAGATTTTCTTCTGATGTATTTTCCATAAAATTTTGATATGCTTGTCCATCTTTAGTAAGCATACTTGCCATTTTTTCTTTAATTTTATCTACTCTATCTAATTCCTGAAGAAGTACTTGTTTTGCTTCTTCTTGTTCGGTTGCATATACTACATATTGATTATTATTTACTCCAAACCTTTTCATATGTTTCCTCTTTCCTTTATTTTAAGACAAGAAATAATATTATACTTATTAATAATTGAATCAATACTATAATTCTAGTAACTTTATATATTTTTTCAATCTTACTTCTTCTTTTTTCTGCATCAGCATATCTTCCAATATGTACTTCTGAGTGCTGTAGATATTCATCTATATCATCAGCATAGTTGCCTCTATTCGTTGTATAATTAAAGCCTGAATATCTTGTCTCCGGAAGTAATGGTCTATAAATATTTAACATAAACCAATAAGATAAAACATTTCCAAATACAATTGCGACAAACCATTGTCCAAATATTAAAACGTACTTATTGTTTAAATACTGTGCTACCATCTCTGGTAACTTGTCTACGTTTATCTTAAGTACTAAATATAAAATATAAGAAATAATAATTCCTACTGTTATAGTAAAGCATTGAATTCTTATTTTTCTATGTTTTACTATTTTATCATATCTATCTGGAGCATTTTCTAAAATGTTCATAATATCTGAATATATGCAATGTGCTTCATGTTCTTGATTTGATGTATCTATGTTAATTGTAACATCCGCTTCTCTAAACCAAAGAGAAACTGTTATTCTATTATATAAATCATTAACTGTACTATTAGGACTTTTTGTATTGAATTTAATATATAAATCTAAAGATATACTATTTATATCTTCAGGTCTATTTAGATTGCCAACAAACCAATTAAAATCACTTTCCTCAATATTTTGTCCATTCTTGAATTCTATTGTATATTTTAATGATGTATCTCCATATTCATATTTATAATTTTTTTCTCCATATGGAATATTTTTATTCTTATTTTCTTCAAGTTCAAATTGTTTGTCATATTCTGCTTTATGATTTTCCAAATATTTTGCAACTTCTATTATTGAATTTATTGATATTTGTTTATTTATTACTTTATTATTATTCATTTCTTTCCCCTTTTCTTAAGTATCTAATTTTAAATTACATCTTGTCTTTGTTCTAGTCCTTCTTTGTCAGTTTCTTGTATATCTATAATTTTAAAATCATCAAAGATTTCTTGAATTGTATACTCTTTTCCTTCGGTTTTTGTTCCTTCAAATGTAAATTCATAGTTTTCATTTTCATTCAAATTATATGAACTTTCTACTTTTATTACAATTGGATTATCCATTTGAAATTGGTCTATTACATAGTATTTGTATTGTCCTGACGAATCTGTTCTTTGTAGATTTGCTACAATGTTATATGTTCTTACAAATGTAATTTCCTCTGTGATATTGTCTTTATTTTCTATTGGTTCTTCATGTTCTGCAATTTTGTTAAAGTTTAAAGCTATAAATGCAATTCCTGCAATAATAACTAAGACTAAAATAACTATTATAACATTTTTCATAAAATCACTCCATTATATAAATTTATTTTTTATTAAAATTCTTGGAATTTGTCTTTGAATTTATCTTGTAAATATTTAACAAAATTTATTTCATCTTCTTTACTAATTTCTTCTTTATCTAAAATCCAACCTGATGTTGTACTTGTCATAAAATAAATATATCTTTCTGTATTACATACATTTTTTATAATACTTATATCATTATATAATATTTTCTGAGAGCTTAATTCATTATATATAAGCATATAATCATTTGTAAATTCATAATTCATCTTTCCTAAAGCCTTTTCGTTAATTTTAACATTACCCATTCCTAATTTTATCATTATGCATATTACTGTTAAATAGATTATGCCATATATAATAGTAGATGTTTTAGGACTTATTTTTAAAAATACTGTTTGATATACCAACGCAATTAAACAAAGTATAAAAAGTACAGCAAACACTGTAGTAATGGTCCAATATTTAGATTTATTGTATTTTAAAAATACAAATTTTGAAAAATCTTTTAATTTTTCTTTAGTTAAGTTAGTTTCAAATTTAAAAACATTTTCCATAATTTTCTCCTTGCAAGTATATAATAACGCAAATAAGAGTAGTTGTCTACTCTTATTTTTACAATTCTTTTTTTATTCCCAAAATCATGTATAATCCTAAAATAATAATTATAATACTTACTCCAATTCCTGTATAACCATTTATTCTTGAATCATAGTTTTCTGTAAATGTATCTAATAATACTACTTGTGTTAAAACAATAGAAGTTAGTGCACTTGCAAAATTTGTTATTTTTATTCCTTTTACAATAGGATTTGTATTTCTTTTATATTTAACCATACCATATATTGCTGTAACAATAGAATAAAATGCTATTAATGCAATTAAATATGTAATATATTCATGAACATGTGTATTTGTTCCATAATAATACATATATGAACTAACAAAGAAATACATTATTCCAAGTAATATTAATAATACTCCGATTTGTAAATAAATTTTATATTCTTCTTTAAGTCTTATTTCTTCATTTTTTATATGTTTTATTTTTTTATATCTTTTTATTGTTAAAAATTTACTTGCAATTAAAGCAAAACCAAATCCTGCATTTACTCCAAACCATAATGATGGTATTGCTATAGATAAAATAAATTTAGTAATAGTTACAATTATATTAATAATTAAAGTAAGTTTCATAAAGAAAATTAGTTGGTCTTTTTTATCTAACTCTAAGAAATTGTTAAGTTTTTGCATTAGTCTTTATTACTTTTTATATAAGCATATATTGGATAATTTAATACACATATAACAAGACCAACTATTCCTGTTATTATGCCTATTATCATGTCTGCAGTACTTGTTTGTTCACCCATAACTTTACTCATTCCAAATCCCATAATTAAAGCTCCAACTAGACCAATAATCCATGTTATAACAATTGGCCAATTTACTGGTTTGTGCTGTTTTTTAGGATGTGTACTTCTATAAACTGGTATAATACATAATAATATTATAAATCCTATTAAAGCTACTATAACTCCTGCGGTAAACATATTCCATTCTGCAATTAAACACATGCACATTCCAATAGCAAAAACTAAACCTCCTATTGTTCCTAAAATAATTTCTAATAGAGTCTCTTTTTTCATTTTATTTTCCTTCCTTTCTTAATTTTTCTTGTTTTTTAGCTAATTCTTCTTGTTCCTTTTTCAATCTTGCTTTTGCTTCTTCAACAGTCTCACCATCTTTTTTCAAAAATTTATCAACAAATTTGTCTTCAATTTTTTTATAGCCTTCAACTGTACCTTTTTCGATTTTCTTGTAACCATCAACAGCTCCTTTTTCAATCTTTTTGTAGCCTGTTACTACACAATCCTCAATTTTTTTGTTTACATTTTTTAATTTTGACATATTATTTCCTCCTTTATCTCAACACTTGTTGTTTTTATTTATTTATAGTATAATGTATAAAAATTCTAAAAACAATCATCAATTTATCAACATATGTTGAAATAATGGAGGAAATAATATGAATACACCAAATAATAAAAGAAAAAGAGAATCACAAGAAAAAATTGAAAAGACTTTTTTACAATTAATTCAAAAAAAAGAAGTTGAAGATATAACTGTTTCAGATATTTGCAAAATTGCAAAATTAAATCGTTCAACTTTTTATGCAAATTATATTGATATATTTGATTTAATAGAAAAAGTCAGAGTTAGAATGATTAATGAATATGCAAATCTTTTCTTAAATGATAGAAATGTTGGTCAAAATCCTTATAGTTACTTAATAATGTTTAAACATATTAAAGAAAATCAGATTTTTTATAAAACTTATTTTAAATTAAAGTTTGATACTACTTATCCTATAACCTATTATGATAAAGAATTAGCCATGCAATTTTATAACGGAAAATATATTGATTATCATTGTGAGTTTTTTAAAGCTGGAATTAGTGCAATTATAAAAAAATGGCTTGATAATAATTGTAAGGAATCACCAGAAGAAATGGTTGAAATATTAACATCTGAATATAGTGGAAAACTTAAATAAAATCGCCCATCTAGGACGGTCCTTTTGGGGCGATTTCTATTGTTTTATTCTTAATACTCTTAATGCATTTATTATTGCTATTATTGAAACTCCTACATCTGCAAATACTGCTTCCCACATTGTTGATAGTCCAAATGCACTTAATATTAATACTATTACTTTAACAAGTATTGCAAATGTTATATTTTCTTTTACTATTCTCATTGTTTTCTTTGATAAGTGTATTGCATCTACTATTTTTGATGGCTCATCTGTCATAAGTACAATATCTGCTGCTTCTATTGCTGCATCTGAGCCTAAGCCTCCCATTGCAATTCCTATATCTGATATTGCAAGAACAGGAGCATCGTTTATTCCATCTCCAACAAATGCAAGTTTTCCCTTTGTGCTTTTTTCTTTTAACAATTCTTCTACTTTTTCTACTTTTCCATCTGGTAATAATTCTGTATAAACTTTATCTATTCCTAATTCTTTAGCTACTGCTTCTCCTACTAGTTTTCTATCTCCTGTTAACATCACTGTTTGCTTTATACCGTTTTTCTTTAAGTTTTGAATAGCTTTTTTAGAGTCTTTTTTGATACTATCTGCAATTAATATATAGCCAACATATTTTCTATCTATTGCTACATATAATGCAGTACCAGCATCTGTACATTCTTTATAATCTATTTTTTCTTCTTTCATTAGCTTTTCATTTCCAACTGATACTTCTCTTCCATCTATTGTAGCTTTTATTCCCTCTCCTGTTAGCTCTTGAGTTTTAACTATTCTTTTTTCATCTATTGGCTTGTTATATTCACTTTTTATAGAAAGAGCGATAGGATGGTTTGAGAAGTTTTCAGCTAATGCAGTTATTTCTAATAGTTCTTCTTTACTAATTCCTTCTGCTTCTATTTTTTGTACTTTTGCTATCCCTTCTGTTAATGTTCCTGTTTTATCAAATACTACTATTTCGGTATTTGCCAATGCTTCTAAGTAGTTACTGCCTTTTATTAGGATTCCCATTTTTGAAGCTCCACCTATTCCTCCAAAGAAACTTAGTGGAATTGATATAACTAGTGCACAAGGACAAGA
>CALXJR010000042.1 GCA_944388675.1 uncultured Clostridia bacterium | reverse complement strand
TTAAAATCTCCACCAATTCTTGTATATTCATTTCCACCATCAATTGAACATGCTCCACATTTACATTTTTTATAATCATGAACACTTAAAGATTCAATTATATCATTACATTTTAAGCATCTAATTTTCATAATTTTTCCACCTCTTATAGCTTTTCTTTAAGACCATTATACAAACATTTAAAAAATTTTTCAATAAAATTTATTCAACTGCATTCAAACTACATTCAAAAAATTCTAAAACACCTATAAAATAAACAAATTTAAACTACAATTTCTCCTCACCTCGACCATATTTAAAGAATTTTTAAAAAATTTTAGAGAATTTCAAAAAAGTCTAAAATGAGAAAAGGCAGATGTCTGTAGTAATGCAACACCTGCTTTTAATTTTATTAAATTCTATAGTTGTTCATATATGTTAACTCCTAAGGGAGAATGAACATAAGAATTATATCATAACTTTATTTAAAAATATATAAATATATACAAAAATAATTAATAAAAAACATTTATTTCTTTTTATAATTCTTTTTGCCTATTCCGCTTATAGCGTCGGCACATAATTTTGTTAATGGTTCTCCAATAGCAGCTTTATAGTTAAATCCTAATAATTGCATAGTTTTTAATGTATCAACGCTTATAAGCTCTTTTAATTGTTCGAGTGAATCTATATTCTCTGCTTGAGGAGACATTTTTTTAAATATTTCTAATAATCTTTCAACTGTGTTGTGCAAGTGATTTATATCTTCATCGCTTATTACAACTTTTTCTAATTCTTCTTTGTATGCTTGTGCAATTCGTATAGCTTCTTCTCTTTCAGATAATAGCTGACTTATAATTTCATCATAAGTATTTCTCATAGCATCCGTATTTTTTTCTTTTTTTAAGGATTCAATTTTGCTATGTATTGCAGTAGCAGTTCCCTTAACAGCTAATGAAGTTAAATTTGTTCCCATTTCTGCTAATATATTAATAGTAGTTACATCCATTTTATTACCTCCAAGATTATATTGTAAAATTAAATTTGACATTATTAACATAATATGATACAATAATTTTAGAAATTTTATGAATTCTATTGAATTCTAAATTTTTTTATGATATATAATAATAAAGTGTATCAAATTATATTTTTTGTGCATATTATTAATATAAATAATATATATTTTTCCAATTACCATTAGGGTAATTAGGACGCACGGCGTCGTAAGCGACAGCCGTTTATTTTATTTTTAAAGAACTTTTTGCATTATACTCTTTATCTAAGTCATTTTTTTCTCTTTGTTCAAATACAGGATATGCCGTGATAAAAAAATACTCTTTTTCTTTTTCATTTAAGATTATCAAATAATCAATATTATCATTTTTATATCTTATTTTTAGATTTATTTCTTTTGTTCTCCTTGAAGAATATTCTTCAACTTTCCAAATTCTAATTCCGTCTTCTTTATTATTGGCTTTATCAATAACCATTCTAAAGAAATCAATAGAAGACATTCTGTATATACATTTATCTCTATTCTTATTTCTTATATTAATTGAAAAACTATGATTGGTACAATTTGCACACATATTACTATAATTAGTATTATTACAAGGTTTAATATTATAATAAAAGGTATCTTTAGAAATTTTTTTTAAATCTTTGTTTTCTAAACTTCCCATATGCCAAAAATCCATACTATAATTTTCTACTATATTTTTAGAAAAGATAATAGGTTTATCAAATAAAGTTGCTGTCATACAATCATTTTCAAAAACAGCGTTACTAGATTTTGCAATTTCATTTATATCTTGTAGACTTAAAGTTTCACCATTGATTTCATATTTTTTAAACTCCATTATTTTTTACCTCTTTTGGTTTCCACTTAAATATATTAAACTTAGCTTCATAAGGGGAAGTTGATATGGAAATATTTTGGGAGAATTTATTCTCAATATATTTAACAATTTCCTTTTTAGTTTCACCTTTTTCCTTTTCTAAATATCCTCTATTTTTATAACCAACAGCTCCCATTATAACATCTAGTAACTGCATTAATTCGGATTCTTTTGAGTTTATTTGTTTTATTTTAAAATCAAAATGATCTGTACTATTAAACCTTTTTTTATTCTTTATTATATTTTTAACAATATTCATTTTATAAGTTGTATATTTATCCTTTTCATCATATAACATATAATAAGAATAATTTGAATCTGTAAATCTATCTAAAAGCAAGTAATACATTCTATAATACCATTCTTGATAATCACCATTATAGTATTTTTTATTATCCAATTTTTCTTTTTCAGTAGCAACTACAATTCTTATTCTAATATCTTCATTCTTATAAAAATAATCAACTAATTCCTTATAATATTGAAGTTTAGCTCTAGATATTTTTGTCCACTTTGCTTCATACCTAGAATTAATAAAATATTTATTTTTAAGTTCTCTTAAATCTGTTACTATTTTATTTTTATTTTGATAGCTACATCCTATAGCTCCAAATAAAGATATAGGCTCATATTCTAAAGGACAACTTTCATCACAATAAATTAAATAGTCTGATTTTATTTTCAATAACAATTCCTCCTTTTAAAAATTAAAACACCTCGTCTTGTATTATTTCAAAAATTTTATCTCCATTTATAAAACATTGTAAATATTCTTCTATCTTTTGTGTATCTAATGAATTTGTCAGTTTTCTGTAATTAGATATTATTTCTTTATATAGATCATATCCGATTTTACTTTTATTTCTAGCTAAATCAATAAGCAATCTTTCCTTGTCATAAATATTTATTAGTGTCCCTTCATATTCAATTTGAGTTCTTCCTAAATTATATAATTCATCTTTCATACGGATTTGCTTTATTTTTTTTGAATATATCATTCTATTGTTTCTAGTTGTTGCTAAATATACTTTGTTTGGAATTACATCTGTTAAATTATGATAATAATAAGCAGACAAAGAAGTAATTATAGCATATGGATATTTTTTTATTATAATATCTAAGAAATGTACATTTCGCTTATCTGAATATATACCTTTTTCTATTTTATAAATTTTTTTATCATTTACTGCTTTTTCTATTTGATAAGCACTTTTATAATTTAATAATAACTCTTTATATGTGTATAACATTTTTTATTCCCCCGATTAAATTTTAAACTAAAACACTCCATAAGTCAATACATATGGAGTGTTTTAGTTTAATTTTTTGATAATTTTGTATACAGAAATTGTTTGCTTAAAAATAGATTTCTCTGTTAATTGTTTGCCTATGGCTTTATTTATTATATCTTTGGTATTGTTAAATGTAAATTAAAAACAACTTAACATATAAATTCTTTCAAATTATACTTCTCTTGTAATATTAAAATAATATTTTTTATCAAATAAATTGATAAAATTTAAAATAGACGGCATAATTTATACAAATTCCGATTGCCATTCGGAATTTGTATATTTTTAATATCATATTACCTTTTGGGTAATTAAGCTCCATAGAGATTTTAATATCTTTACCTTTTTTCATTATATTTCACTAGCTCAATTGCACTTTCTAATGTATTTGTACAACATAGCTTCCCACGAACATCCACATATAATAAATCTTTAATCCCCGTTATTTTTCTAGCTACATTAATATCATCAGCCTGAACTATTTCGTTTTTAAATTTACATGAATCCTGTATAGCCCTAACATCATAACCTTCTCTTCGTGATTTAAAGATAATGTATTTTACTTTATTATTATTAGAAAGTTTTACAGCTTTTTTATAAGGCATCTCTTTATCTAAAAATAAATAGCATTCTTGGCAATTTTCTAGCTTTTTCAAAATAATATCTATTGCTTCTACTTCAGCTATTGCATGTTTTATATAAAGATTCCAAAATTCATCAGCTAACTTCAAAGCTCTTATAAAAGCTTCACTCTCAGATATATTTTCATTCCATTCTGGATTACATAACTTTATAAAATCAGGAGATATTTTGTTTTCTAAATACTCTGTTTGCATATTATCTACAGCATCAATATATTGTATTAATTCATTATCCATATATTCAAAAGTTTAATTTACATTAGTCACTTTTAAATCCTCTAAATATTTCTGACCAAATTTTTTCCACAATAATCCTATAGAAGAATAATAAATTCCATTTTTCCTTCTAGCCCTTGCATCTTTCTGGTGATGGTCAAATTCTCCATACCCTATATCATAAACAATTTTATTATCAAGATTTATGTTTTCTGAAGAGGGCACTCTCATTAAAATAATTTTTTCCATAATCTTGCTTAAAAAAATTGTAGAGATTACATCATCAACATGAAATTTGCCAGAATGCGTAATGCAATTTGCTTCATCAATCTGATTAGTTAATTTAATATTTTTATACTGCATATTATCCCTCCGATATTAATTATACAATTACACCAAAACTTTCTCAAGTATAAAAAAGATAGTTTAATTATAAAAGACCATAATGTTTCAAGCTAAAATAAAAAGAAAGAATGAATAAATTTATAATTTCATTCTTTCTTTTACTGTAAGACATAATATTATTTAGCTATATTTGAAACGAATAGATAATTGCCACCACTCTTCTTTAGAGTTACAGTTTCATTTGTATCTCCTGCATTTATATTTACAACATATGTTCCATCAGGATTTTTAACTCCACTTAATGCTACAACATTAACCATTCCAGTATCTCCACCTTCTGTGTAATAAGCATCATATTTTTCTAAATAAACCCAACTTAATCTAGATTTTAAATTTGTTAAAGGTTCACCAGTTTTCTCTAAAAAACGTTGTTCTGCTTGTGCTGTAGTAACTTTTCTAATATCTGTATTTCCAGGTCTACCCGTTGCTTTATATGCATTTAGCTCATCTTCGCTAAGAGAACTATTTCCTTGAGGCAATGTAAATGCATCATAAAAGATAACATGCAAATTAATCTCGTTTGGATTAGAATATGTGTTAAATGGAGATACAAAACCGTTATTTTCTGTTTTATTTAAGTATGATTCAATTTCATTCAATTCTGATTTTGTAAGATTTGTAGTAGTTTTTATTGCATTTGAATTTTTGTCAGTATCTGAATTTTTGTTAGTATCTGAATTTGCATTAGAATTAGAATTTGTACTTGCATTGTTATTTCCATTATTATTTGAAGTAGTTGCACTACTTGTGCTAATGTTATTAGTAGAATCAGTATTAGTCTGTGATGAAACTTCGTTTTCACTAATATTGTTTTCTTCAGTATTTGTTTCTGTATTTTCAACCATTTCTGGAAGATTGTCCACTTCCAAATTTTCACTATTATTATTGGTATTTAAATTAACAATAAGACAAATTCCGATAACAACAATTACTATTATCAAAATTATAAGAACTTTAACCCAATTTTTCATAATAATCATCTCCAACAACTATTATAAATCTACCATAATATATAAGCAATATTTCTTTTATATTTTCCCAAATACTTTTCCTAAACTTTCGTTTATTACTAAATCTGCTCTATTATCAAAAGGTGTTGTATCTCTATTAATTAATACCAAATTCTTACCCCTAAAGTAATTTATTAAACCACTTGCAGGGTATACTGTTAGTGAAGTTCCAGCAACTATTAATAAATCTGCATTTGCAATAGCATAAACAGACTTCTCTAATGTTTCTTCATTTAGGGATTCCTCATATAACACAACATCTGGTTTAATAATTCCGCCACAAGAACACATTGGAACACTAGAACTATTAAACACATATTCTGCATCATAAAATTTATGGCACTTCATACAGTAATTACGGAGCACACTTCCATGTAGCTCATAAACATTTTTAGAACCAGCTTTTTGATGAAGTCCATCAATGTTTTGTGTTACTACAGCTTTTAATTTTCCTTCTTTTTCAAGCTCTGCAAGTTTTATATGTGTTACATTAGGCTCATATTTCAAAGAATTCATTTTTTCTTTGTAAAACTTAAAAAATTCTTCAGTATTATTCATAAAAAATGTATGGCTAAGTATTTCCTCAGGAGGATATTTATATTTTTGATTATATAACCCATCTTTACTTCTAAAGTCCGGAATGCCACTTTCAGTAGATACTCCAGCTCCTCCGAAAAATACAATATTATTACTTTCATTTATTAAAGTTTTAAATTTTTCTATTTTTTCATTCATAAAATCACTTCCTACAATAATATTACTTTAATTTGATAAAATTTTCAATAAAAAAACACATATAGCATAGAGCTATATGTGGCAATTAAATTATTTTAAATAAGTTCTAAAAAATTCTTCAATCTTGTCAAATGGTATAATATCAACTTTATCATATAAATCTGTATGAACTGCATTTGGAATAATCATTAATTCTTTATTATCTGTATATTTGCTATTTTCTGTCATATGTTTATAAGCATCTCTACTCATATAACAAGAATGAGCTTTTTCACCATGAATAATTAAAACTGCATTACGTATTTCATTAATATATTGTAAAATAGGCTGATTCATAAATGACATAGTTCCTGTTACATTCCATCCGTCATTTGAATTTAAAGATCTTTTATGATAACCTCTTTTTGTTTTATAATAATCGTAATAATCTTTAACAAAAAAAGGTGCATCTGCTGGAAGAGGGTCTACAACTCCACCTGCTCTTTTATATGTTCCTGTTTTATAATCTTCTATTCTTTGAGTATTAAGTGCTATACGAGACTGATGTCTGTCTTCTTCACTATCTTGCTTGTCAAAATAGCCGTTTGCGTTAATTCTACTCATATCATACATTGTAGATGAAACAGTAGCTTTAATTCTAGTATCAAGTGCTGCTGTATTTAAAGCCATTCCACCCCAGCCACAAATTCCTATAATTCCAATCCTTTCAGGGTCAACATTATCCTGTATAGATAAAAAGTCTACTGCTGCTTGGAAGTCTTCTGTGTTAATATCTGGAGATGCAACATTACGTGGAAAACCACCACTTTCTCCTGTAAAAGATGGATCAAATGCTATGCATAGAAATCCTCTTTCTGCCATAGTTTGTGCATATAAACCAGAAGCTTGCTCCTTTACAGCTCCGAAAGGCCCACAAACAGCAATTGCTGCAAGCTTTCCGGAATATTCTTTTGGCTCATATAAATCTGCTGCAAGTGTTATTCCATATCGATTATGAAAAGTAACCTTACGGTGATTTACCTTTTCACTTTTAGGAAAAGTTTTATCCCACTCTTCACATAAATTTAATTTTTCTTCCATAATAATACCTTCTTTCTTTATTATTATCTCCACTTTTTATATTATAACTTGTTTTTTTAATAATAACCAATACTTATTTTGAATACTTTATCATAGTTGACAGGCATGGTAATAAATAATATAATTCTGTCTAAATGGGAGGAATGATAATGGAACTTAGGGTTTTACGTTATTTTTTAGAAGTTGCAAGAGAGGGAAATATTACTGCTGCAGCAGAAAATTTACATATAACACAGCCAACTCTTTCTAAGCAACTTATGGAACTAGAAGATGAGTTAGGTAAGAAGTTATTTATTAGAGGAAAAAGAAGAATTACGTTAACAGAAGATGGAGTTTTGCTACGTAAAAGGGCAGGAGAGATTATAGATTTAGTACAAAAAACAGAATCTGAATTAAAAAATACAGATGATGTTGTTTTTGGAGATATTTATTTTGGTGCTGGTGAGACTGATGGTATGAAGCTTGTTGCAAAAGTTTGTAAGAATTTGCAAGAGAGATTTCCTCATATTCGTTATCATCTTTATAGTGGGAATAGCGAAGATGTAATTGAGAAGTTAGATAAAGGGTTAATTGATTTTGGAGTTTTAATTGAGCCTTCTAATATTAAAAAGTACAATTATATAAAACTTCCTTCTTATAATACATGGGGAGTTTTAACAAGAAAAGATAATCCTTTAGCAAGGCTTCAATATGTGACTTCAGAAAATCTTTTAAATATTCCATTAATTTGTTCAAAACAAGCTCTAGATAATAATGAACTTGCTGGGTGGCTTGGGTATAATGTAGAAAAGTTAAAAATTGTAGCAACATATAATCTAATTTATAATGCTTCTTTTTTTGTAGAAGAAGGGGTTGGAAGTGCACTTACTTTAGATAATTTAGTAAACATAACAAATGATTCTAAATTATGCTTTATTCCTCTAAAGCCTAGATTAAGGACAAATTTGGTTATGTGCTGGAAAAAATCACAAGTATTTTCTAAAGTAGCACAAATTTTTTTAGAAGAGTTACAGAAGCAAATTTAGTAAATAGAAATGAATAAATACTACGGGAATCTAGGAATTTCCGTATTTTTTTATTATTCTCCAATTTCCATCGTGAATTTTTCCTTTATTTTTTCTAATCTATCCATAGAAATATTACAACTTAATAAATAATTTTCAAATGAGCCATATTTATTTAATAAATTTTCTACAAATTTTTTTATATATTCTGGCGAGGATTTTTGTACTCTATCTGAATATGTTTTTATTACATCAGAATCTGCTAAATACGTATCTGTTACTTGATAATTAGCTATAATATCTTTTATATCTATATTACAAAGCCCCATGACAAGTGCTGAAATAACTCCTGTTCTATCTTTACCAGCTGAGCAATGAAACAACACTCCGCCTTTTGAATCCGCAAGTATTTCAAAAACTTCTTTGATCTTTATTTTATTATCTAATAAATATGTATATCCTATCCCATAATTAAAATCTTCTTTATCTTGCTCGTCATTAGCATATTTTTCCATTCCTATATTTGATAAAGGTATATAATGAAAGTTGAAATAATTTTTATCAATATTATCATCACTAACAAATATTGATTGAATATCTGTCTTTCCTCTAAAGTCTATTATTTCAGTAATTCCATAATCTTTCAAAAAATCATTATCCCTATCTGTTATATTTTTAAGACTGTCACTTCTAACAAACACATGAAATCTTGTTACTTTATTATCTTTAGTTGGATATCCTCCTAAATCTCTAGTATTTTGCGTACCTTCTAATGGTAATCTAACATAATCCATCAATATTACCTCACTTTTATTATTTTTATATAGAATTTTTAAAATTTAATACGGTGTACTTATAAGAAATATTCTATTAAATAAATTTTATTTCTTAAAACACCAATTTTTTACATCAAACACTCCTCCAGGAAGTAATCTTACATCTCCAATTACAGCAAGACTTGTAAAAGATAAAGTCATGAAAGGATCAATACCATCATTTGTAATACCAGTTGCTCTTTTCATTTTCTCCATACTTTCAATAACCTTCATAGGATCTTCATCTGTCATAAGATTAGCTATTGGAAGAGGTAGAGATTCTATAATTTTTCCGTCTCGTACAACTATTTTTCCACCTTTCATCTTGGAAATAGAGTTTATAGCTAAAGCAATATCAGCATCATTTGTACCTGCAACTATTGCATAATGTGAGTCATGAGCAACAGTTGTACCAATAGCTCCTTTTTTTAAACCTAAACCTTTTAAATAAGCAATTCCAGTATGCATAGTTCCCTTATGAGGTTCTATAACAACCAATTTAATTATATCGTTTTTAATATCATAATCAGAAGAATTTCCACAATCTTTTGTTATAATTTGACCTTTAACAAGACCGATTACTTGCTTTTTTATACCCTTACAATAAAAATCAGAGCTTTTTACTTCTTTCATATGTACAGAATTTCGTACTTTCCTATCCAAATCTTGGTCAAGCACATTTGGCTTCCAATTATTTAAAACTTCATCTGTCATTAATTTCCCTTTTTTATAAACTTCTACAATATTACAATTTTCAATATCGTCTAATAAAACTAAATCAGCATTTTTACCTACTTCTATACTGCCAACTTTATCTAACAATCTAAAATATTTTGCAGTATTGTAAGAGGCTGTAACATAAGCATCTTCTGGTTTTACTCCTAAGGAAATAGCTTTTCTAATAATATAATCAATATGTCCATATCTATAAAGCTCTTCTGGGTGTTTATCATCTGTGGCAAAACATAAGTATTCTTTATATTCATCTTTATTCATTAATTCTGCAAGAGCCTCTAAGTTTTTAGCAGCAGTTCCTTCACGAATCATAATATAAAATTCTTGATTTAATTTTTTCGCTACTTCTAATTTTTCTATAGCTTCCTCTAAAGTGCTACATTCATGGTCAGATTCGATTCCAGCTGATATATATTTTACAAGTGTCTCACCTGTTAGACCGGGAGCATGGCCATCAACTCTTTTTCCCAAATCCTTTGTAATTTTTATTTTTGCAAGAACTGCAGGGTCACCATTAATTACACCAGGGTAATTCATCATCTCAGCTAGCCCTAAAATTCTACCAGTATTATCTAGCTTAAAACATTTTTCTACATCTTCACTATTTAAAGTGTAAGCAGACTCATCAAATGGAGTAGCAGGAACACATGAAGAAATCATAATATAAACATCTATTGGTAAGTTTTTGGTTTTTTCCATCATCCATCTAATTCCATCTATACCACATACATTTGCTATCTCATGGGGATCTGTCACAACGGCGGTGGTTCCATGTTTACTTGTTATTTTTGCAAAATCTTCAGGTGATATAACAGAGCTTTCTAGATGAATGTGTCCATCT
This sequence comes from uncultured Clostridia bacterium, assembly GCA_944388675.1. Taxonomy (GTDB): domain Bacteria; phylum Bacillota; class Clostridia; order TANB77; family CAG-508; genus CAG-245. The sequence continues at coordinate 1,197 of CALXJR010000042.1, read as the reverse complement.
ATGAAACCTGGTACTAAAAACTTACCCTTGCAATCTTTTTCCGGTCTGGACTCAACATCTTCATCAATAGAGATAATTTTACCATCCTTAACTGCGATATTTCCGTTTCATAAACTTTCTATTTTTTACATCTAAATAATTTACATTTTTAAAAATTATATCTGCCTCCATTTTAACCTCCACACGATTATTTTTAATATAAAATATCATATTACAAAACAAAAATAAAGAACTGTTAGCAACTTTATCTGCTAACAGTTCTTAAGTCTATATATTTAAAAATTTATCATAATTACCTACATAAGAGTAAATGTTGTTATTTTTTATGGTTAAAATTCTTGTTGCAAGTTTATTTATAAAATATCTATCATGTGAAATAAACAAAACTGTTCCATTAAAATTTTGCAAAGTTTCTTCTAATACTTCTCTTGTCGAAATATCTATATAATTTGTAGGCTCATCAAAAATTAAGAAATTAACATCTTTTTGCATTAATTCTAATAACTTAATTCTTACCTTTTCTCCACCCGAAAGACTAGACACCTTTTTAAAAACATCGTTTTGTCTAAATCTATATTTTGCAAGATAATTTCTTGCCTGAGTTTCAGAACTATTAAATGATTTTAGAAAAAAATCCAAAATTGTTTCATTTTCTGCAAACTCAATAATTTGTGGAATATAACCAATATTTACACTAGAGCCAAGTTTAATAGTTCCAGTATAATTTTTATCTAAATCTAAAATCATTTTAATTAAAGTTGTTTTACCAGAACCGTTTTTCCCCATTAAACAGACTTTTTCACCATAAAATATATCAAAGCTAATATCATTAAAAATAGTTTTATCATCAAAACTTTTACTTAAATGTTCTACTCTTAAAACATCTTTTCCAGAACGATTTTCGCTTTTAAATTTCAAATTAATAGGTTTTTTATCTAAAACGACTTTATCTAAAACTTCCATTTTAGCAAGCTTTTTTTCTATAGATTTAGCTCTTTTAAAAAACATTTCGTTTTTAGCAAGATTTCCGAACTTTCTTAAAGTCTTTATAGATTCTTTCATTTTCTCAATCTGCTTTTGCTGGCTTTTATAGTTTTCAAATTTGGCAAGTGTTCTTCTTTCATCTTCTTCAAGAAAGTAAGAATAATTTCCAAAATAGATTTTGGACTTCCCATTTTCTAAGAGAATTGTTTTTGT
>CALXJR010000041.1 GCA_944388675.1 uncultured Clostridia bacterium | reverse complement strand
AACTTTACCTCCATGCCACTCCTCTATTGGATAATTATATAATCTTGTAAAATTTTCATGATTTCCATCCACAAATAATGTTGTAAAATTCTTTTTATCTAGCCAATCAAGCCAATGTTTTTCATATGCACTTTCTACTAAATAATTCCATACTCCTCCAAAGTCACCACAAATAATTACATAATCGTTTTTTGTCATCTCTTTTTGAATTGGAAATTTATCAGTTGAAAATCTGGTAAAATTTGAATGAGTATCACCTGTAATATAAATCATAGTAACTCTCCTTGTTATTTTAAGAATCTTTTCCATAAGGATAAAATGAATTTTAATGTAAGACTTCATTAATTTTTCTGTTCTTTTTATTAATATAGTTTCATATTTACTCAGCATTTTTTATTACTTTTGATATTTTTCTGAATTGGCTTTTATCCTCAGTATAAGTAAGATCTTTTTCTAAAATATCTTGTGAATGTAACCTAATATCCTTTAAAAAAGGTCTATTCTCTCCTACACTTAATTTGTTCTGTACTATTTTTAGTATTTCTCTCTTTTCCCATATATCAGCTCTTATATAATAATCTCTTATCTCTATAACTTCTCCACGGTTTAAATCATTTTCCAAACTTTCTAATATTGCTCTTCCTATGTAATCTCCAGCATTCCTTCTTAGATTTCTAAAAGCTTTAAAGACTGTTTCTTTATCTTTAAATTCATTTATTGAAAATAATCTTATTACATATACTCTTATATATTCTGGAATCTCTTCCTCTAAAACCCATTTGCTCATATTGTTTTTTATAATGTTTATTGTATTATGTGGTATTTTACTTGAGTATTTAATTAAAATATCAACATAGTATGGTATAAATTGAGGAAATCTATCAATTATTTCTGATATTTCACTCAACCTATCATATTTTTCTTTAGCTAATATTATTTTTATAGTTACTATAAATTCCTTAGGATCAATTAATAATGTACCTTTTAATTTCAGAATATTTTCATTTTCATCTTCTTTTATAAATTTATTCTTTTCTGAATCACTTAATTCTCTAAATTTTAATGGTATTAATCCAGAATATCCTCTTATAATTTTATTAAAAACTTCCACATTTAATTTTTTCTTTTCGTCTTTTTCTATTTTTATTTTATTATCATTTTTCATCAATTCTTTTATATTGGTTTTTGAATAATTCAGAAATAAACCTTCTTTATTCAACCTTTCAACTAACAGCGCTAAATTCTTATGTGCTTCTGAAGCGTTTTTTGCAAAAATACGATAATCATCAACAAACCTGCAAAAGTCTATCTTTTTAGAGATAAGGTAATTATCTATCTCTAGCAAAGATGCTTCTGCTAATATTCTTGATGCATTTGATCCAACTGGTAACCCATATGAATCTCGATTTGACCAAAATAGTAATACCTCATTTAATAGATTTATGATATCTTTATCTATTTTTTCTATAGATAAAAGAGTAGATTGTAATCTATGTAAATTTAGTCTATCATAAAAATTTGATATATCACATTCTACAACTATTCTTTTATTTTTCATTTTGCTTTTTTCTAAAATTCTATGTCTAAAAGATGTATAATTATACTCATTATCAAAAATATAACCATTATTCCCTTTTGTTTTTAATCTATATGAAAAGACTCTTTTATTCGATTTATTATCTCTTGCTATTTCAATTTCTTTAGCAATTAACAATACTAGTGTTAGATATTTAATCTCATCGATTACATCTATCCATGCACACTTTCTGTAATCACATAAATTTTTCTTAGGTACTAAAACATGTCCTATCTTGTTTATTTTTAGTTCTTCAAAATTGTTCTTTTTAATTGATTTAACCACACTTTCTAGAATTTCTTGTCTTATTTCATTATTCTCAATAAGTTTAATTTCAAAAGGTTTATTGAACAATTCTACATCTGTTGTGCCTTCTTTAATTATATTATTTATCGCCATATTACATGCTTCTATTATTTCTTTTTCTTTATACATTTTATCTTTTCCTTTCCATTCATTACAGTTCGTATCTCTACAATTTTAACCAGTTCAACATTCATAATATATTTAAAAATTTCACAACATTTTTAATGTTCCTATTCATTTTTATAATTATCTATTATTCCAAATCCTTTTGATATTTTTATAACATTAATACTTTTTGAATCTCATATTTTTTATTTATACTTGAATTTTAAAACATATAATATTTTAATATTTTCTATATTTTTGAAATTCTACTCCTATCCCTTATATTCTTCTCCCTCTTCAGCTACCATCCATAAATTATGATTATCTTCTTCATCAGTAATATCATATCTTGTCTCATTATTTTCATCTTCATTTGAACTACTTATTCCAAAATATTTTTCAAAGAATTTCTTTATTTTATCTATTATTGTTTGTTTCTTTTCTGCTCTGTTGCCTCCTCCAAATCTTCTCATTGGTGGCAATATTTTTTCTATATCTGTTCCTGTTGTTTTTACTTCTCCATCTCTAAATGAGTTATCTAAAAACTTTCTTGTTTCTTCTTCATTTAAGTTTTCTTCTTTTATTAAGTTTTCTAAATCTATCTCTTTTTGCTGTCTAACAAACTTAGCCCAATCACTATATACATTTGTATCTGCATTTATTTCTGAAATAAATTTGTCTATTAGCTCTTTTTTTGAACGAAGTGCTAAGCTTGATTTTATAGCTTTATCAATAGAGCTAAGTATTTCCTTATCCTTGCAATTTGAATCATGGTATTTTGATACTAGCATCAATATATAGTCTATGTTTACTTCTACTTGTTTTACAAGTTCCATCTCAAATACTATGTCGTCTTTTATACTTTCTTCTTCTCCTTGCTTTGGTTTATATTTCTCATATAAATCAGTATATGTTCCAACATAGTCTTGAAAATCTCTTTCTGATAAGATTTCATTTCCTGCAAATTTATCAAATGCTGATAATATATTTCTTAATCTTAAAATATTACCCATTGCTACTATAAAATCTTTTTCATTTTGTTCTCCTATTATTCGCTCTCCTAATGGATATTTTTGGAGCAACATTGCTATTCTTTCTTCATATCCAAGTTGTTTTCTTCCTTTATCATCTTCATATCCATAATAGTAATCTTCATATGATTTTAGTAATACTACTCCACTTGCATCTTTATCTCCAAATAACGCAATAGCTTCATTAGTTGCTTGTTCTAAATCTCTAAAGCATACAATGTTTCCATAAGTTTTTACTGAATTTAGAATACGGTTTGTTCTTGAATATGCTTGTACCAATCCATGTTGTTTTAGATTCTTATCTACCCATAATGTATTTAATGTTGTTGCATCAAAGCCAGTTAAAAACATGTTTACAACTATTAATAAATCTACTTCTCTATTTTTAACTCTGTCTGATAAATCTTTATAGTAATCTTGGAATCCATTGCCTTCTGATGAAAAATTAGTTTTAAATTTTTTGTTATATTCTCCTATTACAAAGTCTAAAAATTCTTTTGAACTTTGATCTAATAAATCTGTTTCAAATCCTTCATCATCCAATATTCCTTCTGCATTGTCACCTTCATTTGGTGCATAAGAATATATTGTTGCTATTGTTAGATTCTTATGTTTTTCTTCTAATTGTTTCTTAAACTCTAAATAATATTTTTTAGCCATTGGAATTGAGCTTACAGCAAATATTGAATTAAATCCATTTACTCTTTGTCCTTTTAAATCATAAAATGAATTTCTTTTTGTTTTTTGGTCAAAGTGTTCAATTATATAATCAACAATTTTGCTAACTCTTTCGTGTGATGAAAGTGCTTCTTCTGTATTTATTGCTGCTACTTCTTTATCTGTCATTCCTTCTTTTTCTTTAACAGTATTTACATAGTCAATTCTAAAAGGTAATACATTTCCATCATTTATTGCATCAACTATTGTATATGTATGTAATCTATCACCAAATGCTTGATCCGTTGTGCAAAAATTTGGATTTGATTTATTTATTGCATTTACAGAAAATATTGGTGTTCCTGTAAATCCAAACAAATGATAATTTTTAAAGTTTTTTACTATCATCTGGTGCATGTCCCCAAATTGAGAACGATGACATTCATCAAATATTAATACTAAATGTTTTTGATATGCTGGATGATTTTTGTTTCTTTTTACAAATTCACTTAATTTTTGTATTGTTGTTACTATTATTCTTGATGTATCATCTTCTAATTGTTTTTGAAGGATTTTTGTGCTTCTATTTCCATTTGCTGCACCTTTTTGAAATCTGTCATATTCCTTCATTGTTTGATAGTCTAAGTCTTTTCTATCAACTACAAATAGAACTTTATCTATATAATCTAAATTTGTTGCAAGTTGTGCTGTTTTAAATGATGTAAGTGTTTTTCCTGAACCTGTTGTGTGCCATATATATCCACCAGCATCAGTTGTTCCCATCTTTTTATAATTTGTAGCAACTTCTATTCTGTTTAATATTCTTTCTGTTGCAACTATTTGATAAGGACGCATTACTAGTAACATATTTTCTGATGTAAATACACAATATTTTGTAAGTATATTTAATATTGTATGTTTTGAGAAAAATGTTCTTGTGAAGTCTACTAAATCCGGAATAATCTTATTATTACTATCTGCCCAATAAGAAGTAAATTCAAAGCTGTTACTTGTTTTTTTACTTTTATTTCTAGCATTATTTTGTTCTTTTACATGATTTTCTCTTGTAGTATTTGAATAATACTTTGTGTTTGTACCATTAGATATCACAAATATTTGAATATATTCATAAAGTCCGCTTCCTGCCCAGAAGCTTTTTCTTTGATACCTATTAATCTGATTAAATGCTTCTTTTAAAGCAACTCCTCTTCTTTTTAATTCTACATGTACTAATGGGAATCCATTTACAAGTATTGTTACATCATATCTATTTTTATAACTACCTTCATCTTCCTCATATTGATTTATTACTTGTAATCTATTGTTATGAATACGTTTTTTGTCTATTAATGTAATGTTTTTACTTGTTCCATTATCTCTTTTTAGTACCTGAATATTATCTTCTTGTATTTTTCTAGTTTTCTCAACAATTCCATCATTGTTGTTACAAATATTTTCATTAAAGAATCTTTCCCATTCACTATCTGTAAAGTTATAATTATTTAATTGTTGTAGTTGTTCACGTAAATTATTTATCAATGAATTTGAGTCATGTATTTGTAAATAGTCATAACCTTGTTCTTCTAGCATTTTGATGAATTCTTTTTCTAATGCTGCTTCACTTTGATATGAATCTGAACGTTTTTCTACTGGTTTATATTCAGTTACTACTGTTGAGTCATTCATTTCCATTACTACATTGTATTTGCTCATAAATTACTCCTTATTTTTCTACTTTTAATTCTTTAAAATTTAATAATTTATCTCTATAATATTCATATTGTTTTCTTCTTGCTTCTATTTCTGCTGGGAGACCTTCTGAAATATCATTGCATAATTTGTCAAATCTATCTAAAATTGATACTATTTTTTCTTGTTCTTTTATATTTGGTATTGGTATTTTTATATCATCTGTATTTCTGTGATATATTTGAGGTAACTTTACAGATTGTGCTTTAGCAATTTCTTGCAACATACTTTTTTGAGTTAACAAATAATAATATACATATTTTGAGTTAACATCTTTATCTGTTATAGTATAAGACCATAATTCATTTTTGTTGCTGAATGGTTGTTCACAATATTCAAATCCTATATAACCTCTTGATTTTACTACAATACTTGGTACTTTAATAATATCTACTTCTGGAATGTCGCTCCAATCAACAAAAGCAATGGTATTTCCCCCCGCAAATATTTTTATCGGTGCATTTTCTTTATTTATTTTTTTCATTTTAGTGGCTGTTATTGATGTACCTTTGTTTCTAATTGCAATATCTATCAATCTTACATATTTTATTTCTTGTCCGTAGAATTATCTGTGTGTGTGTGTGTGTGTGTGTGTGTAGAGCCGCAAGGCTTTCCAGCTTCATCAAAGTTTAGTAAGGCGTTTCTATAATATTCATATTGTTTCTTCCTTGCTTCTAATTCTTTTTCTAACTCTGTTTCTAATTCTGTAAAATTATCTAATATTCTGACAATTTCATTTTGTACTTCAATTGGTGGAACCGGAATTTTTAAGAGTGAATATTTTGATATCCATTGTCTATTATGTTGTGTATTATCAAATTTTATAGTTTGCATTGCATAAAAAACATATCTAAAATTAATATTATCACTTTTGGGTATTAATATTTTAACTGCTGACGATTTTACTTTAAATTTAAAATCTATCCATCTAAAAGCCGTTGTGAAATCATCAAATAATATTATTGGATTATTTTTATTTGCATTATATATTCCTTCATTTTCATTTGTATAGCCTAATATAAATGTTTGCCCTGGTGTTAACACTGGAATATCATAATCATCGCTATATTTTGTGTTTTTTACTATATATTTTGTAGGTTGTATATAATCAACTAAATTATTCAATTCTTTATATTCAACACCATTTGGGCATAATTTTTTTACTACCTCTTTGATATTATGCATTTCCTTCATTCCTTTCTCGCTCTTCTGTTATTATATAGTATAATGTATGAACTAAATATAGCCAATCACTCAAATGAATTGCAACTATTTCATATTCTGTATTTTTATTATCATATGGATATCTAAAGATTTGATCTTTATCTTGCATAAATTTCAAAGCCTCTCTAAATTTTTCATCAATTATTCCATATTTTTTCCAATTATAAAACTTCTGTATCTTTGCGTAGATATCTAACACCTTATGATTTTCAATAATATCAATATTTTTTATTTCACATAATTTCTTTAAGCACAATTCTAAAGCTTGTCTTATGCAAAATAAAAATCCCAAAATATTGTACACATTATCACTACTACCTATATTATTTCTTAAGTTTGTAGCTATCATTTCTGACATATTAATGTAGCATTTTATACATACATTCCAAGATTCCATCCTTTGCCTCTGAGGACTCCATATAAACCAATCATCTGATAATGGTTTCAAAAGCGGATTTTTTTCTTTCCAATTATAATCAAAAAACACTATATATTACCCCTCTATTTCTCTAACTATTTTATTTATTTCATTTCTTAATACTTGTTCTCTTGCTACTATTTCTTCTATTTGTTTATTTAATGCTACAATATCAATTTTCTCTCTTGTATCTTCTTTTTCTACATAAGTTGAAACAGATAAATTATAGTCATTTTCTTCAACTTCTGTATTTGATACTAATTTCGCTACATAAGCTTTATCTTTTCTTTCTGTAAATGTTTTTACAATATTGTTTATATTTTCATCTGTTAATTTATTATTGTTTGTAACTTTCACATATTCTTTTGAAGCATCTATAAACAAAATACTATTGTCTTTTTTGCTTTTCTTTAATACCATAATACATGTTGCAATTGATGTTCCAAAAAATAAGTTATCTGGTAATTGAATTATACAATCTATAAAGTTATTATCTACTAAATATCTCCTTATTTTCTGCTCTGCCCCACCTCTATATAATATTCCTGGAAAGCAAACTATTGCTGCAGTCCCATTTGTTGCTAGCCAAGATAAAGAGTGCATAATAAACGCGAAATCTGCTTTAGATTTAGGAGCAAGAACCCCAGCTGGTGAATATCTTGGATCATTTATTAAAAGAGGATTATCGTCTCCTACCCATTTTATAGAATATGGTGGATTTGATACTATTACTTCAAAAGGCTCATCATCCCAATGTTGAGGATTGGTAAGAGTATCGTCACAAGCTATATCGAATTTATCATAATCTATATCATGTAAAAACATATTTATTCTACATAGGTTATATGTAGTAAGATTTATTTCTTGTCCATAAAAACCATTTCTAACATTATCTTTTCCAAGTATCTTTGCAGATTTTAAAAGTAATGAGCCTGAGCCGCATGCCGGATCATATACTTTATTTACTGTTTTTTTGCCAACTACTGCAAGTCTGGTCAGTAATTCACTTACTTCTTGTGGAGTGAAAAATTCCCCTCCAGATTTTCCTGCATGTGATGCATACATAGACATTAAAAATTCATATGCATCTCCAAATGCATCTATTGAATTATTTTTATAATCATCTAGTTTAATGTCTGCTATACCGTTAAGTATCTTTACTAATTTGTCATTTCTTTTTGCAACAGTTGCTCCTAATTTATTGCTATTTACATCTATATCATCAAATAATCCCGCAAAATCTTCTTCACTTTCTGCACCTTTTGCAGAATTTTCTATATCATTAAATACTTTTTCTAATGTTTCATTTAGATTTTCATCATTTTTTGCTCTTTTACAAACATTACAAAACAATTCGGAAGGCAATATAAAAAAGCCTTTTTCTTTAACTAAGTCTGCTCTTTGTGTTTCTGCAATTTCATCTGATAATTTTGCATAATCAAAATCTTTATCACCTGCTTTTCTTTCTCCTTCATTTATATAATTTGTTATATTTTCTGAAATATATCTATAAAACATCATTCCTAATATATATTGCTTAAAGTCCCATCCATCTACTGAACCTCTTAGGTCATCTGCTATTGCCCATATTTTTTTGTGTAATTCTTCTCTCTGTTTTACATTTTGATTATCCATTTTAGTTCCTCCAAATCATTCTAATATATTTTATATCATAAAACCTTTTTTTACTCAAGAAAATTCCAATTATTTTTACAAAAAATGACATTATTTAAGGCTGACACATTTGTGTCAGCCTGTTAGCTTTTAATTTATTTTAATGTTTTCATTATGTAATAATAAGCTTCTTCATTTGTTTTTTGTATAACTTTTAGTCTTCTTTTATATTCTTTTGGAATTTCATAGCTATCAAAAATTTCACCTTTATATTTTTCCATCTTGTTTTCATTATGTTTAATTAGATATACCAAATATAATACTTTGCTAGCTGCAATTAATGCTTCTCTGTCCATTAAAAATTTTTTCTCTAGCATAAAATTAGAAAATTTTCTTATTCCTGTGGTAATTTTTTCTAAATTTGTTTTATTAATTCTATAAATTATATCTTTTGCAAAATCTTCTATATCATCTAATACATCTATATAATTAATGCCAATTAGATTTCTATATTTAATTTCTCTGGTTGCAATATTTATAAAGCTATTTCTAATCTCTATAACATTTTCTGCTTCATTAAACAATTTATCTACATCATAAAGTTGTTTAATAAGTTCTAGCTCTTTATTAGAATTATAACTTATTCCTGTTGTTCTGGGTGCTAATACTGTTAGTTTATCTCCAAGTATGCTTTCTATTGATGGTATTTTAACATAAAAATTACTTTTTATATCTAATGTTTCATTTTCTATCTTCTTTTTTACTATTTTTGGATATTTATTGCTTTCATATGCAACATCTAATAATATATATTTTTCTGTATTATCTGTAACAGAATTAAAGAAAAATTTATAATGTTGTAAGTCCATTCTTTGGTTAGCAGAATTGCTTCTTATATTTTCTTCAAATCTAATAAATATGTCTTGTCTTTCTATTATGTCCTTAATAACCTGTCTTACGTTTTCTTTACTCTCTTCTGTAAGTATATCAACATCAACTGAAAATCTTTTTATTGAATTTAATAATACTACTAAAGAAGTTCCTCCCTTAAAAATAAAATCTAAGTTTTCTTTTACAAGATTTTCAACTAAACACAAAGCTCCAATTGTTTTCTCTAAAAGTTGTATATCTGCAGATGGATTTTCTTTCTTTAGTTTTTGAATTGATTTCTCTAAAAAACTTTTTTCTTTAATTTGCTCTATTAACATTATTCTCCTTTCATAATTTTACTAGTGTCTAACTGATTAATAAAGTCTCTATATTCTTTTAAATTAACTCTGCATTTTGCATAAGAGAATAACTTTTTAAAATTTACACTATATTTTTCTAATATATTTTTATATATTGTTTGTAATTCCTTTCCTTGAAATTGTTCGTACAACTTATCTTTATATATATCAACCATAATTTTCTCTATTGTTGGTTCAAGTATGCCTTCTTCATTTCTTTTTAAAGGAGCTCTTGCAATTAATTGTTTTACAATAATTATTTTTTCATTATTCAAAAACATATCTTTATTTTGATTATACATACTTTCTGTCACTATTGTATAATTTTTTATTTCTTTTTCTTTTAATAACGTTAATATGAGTTCTACTGCCACTTTTTCAGTTTCTACTACTATATAATTATTTATAGCATAGTGTTGTGTAAATTCATTTAGAATGTTTGTATCCCAAACTATAGTTTTAACATTTTTATAATAACTAGATATTAATTTATATATTTTTAATATTTCTTCATTTTTATTAAATTTGTATAAAGCTTTTTTTAACACTAAATAAGAATTCTTTGAATAATCAATAACAGTTTCATTTTTCTTTAAAAATGATACCATGTTTTCAAAAGTTTTTTTGTTATCATTTAAATATATTTTCTTATATAGCTTTAATAAGTCATCTTTACTAATTATTTGATTTCCATGTACATAATCATTTCTTAATTTTTTAATAATCTCTGTATATTTCAAACTATCACCCCGTGGGATTTTTGATTTTTTTGTATATTTATCAATTTTCCCACAATCATTTTAACATAATTAATTTAGTTAGTCAAATGTTAATACAACTTCTTGTTTACATTTATTTTTTTATTTTATATAATATTCTTAATTTATGAGTAATATCTTTATAGCATAGTGAGTTAATTTAGTTCTTTTTGTTTAAATTATATTTAATTTTCACTACAAGGATTGTTAAGAAGGAGGTTTTATATGAGTATTATTGATTCTTTTGATGATAAAACTAAAGAAATTTTGCATCCTAGCAATTTGATAGATAAAATAGAAGATTTTCCTGAAGTAACTATTTTAGTTTTTAAAGAGAGGTTTTTTAACTATTTGCATGAAGATTTTGGAATGAAGGTTATAGGACATATTAATGCTGGTCTATTTATTCCTGTTTACAAATTAAAGTTTCATGACCAAGAGTTTGCTATAACAAGGACTACTATAGGTGGCGCTGGGACTGCTGGAACTACTGAGGAATTGATAGCTATGGGTGCAAAGAAAATTTTGATTTTTGGTACTTGTGGAACTTTATATAAAGACATTTTAAAGGGTCATTTTGTAATTCCAACTGCTGCTTATAGAGATGAAGGTACTAGTTATCATTATGTTTCTCCCAGTGATTATATTGAAGTTAAAACTGCAGATAAACTTTGTTCAGTTTTTGATGAGCTAAATATTCCTTATGTTAAAGGTAAAACTTGGACAACTGATGCCCTTTACAGAGAAACTGAAGGAAATATGAAAAAGAGAAAAGATGATGGTTGCATTGTTGTTGAGATGGAATGTGCTTCTATAATGGCTGTTGGGCAATTTAGAAATATTCCAATTTATCAATTTTTGTTTGCTGATGATTCTTTAGATGGAACCCAGTGGGATAGAAGAAAGATTGATGATAGCTCAAAGGAATTGATGGAGAGACGCATATTAGAATTAGGTTTTAAAATTGCTGAGAAGTTATAGAAAGTAATTGTGTTGCAATAGAAAGCTTTACTTCCTTTGCGATATGCTTTTTCTCACTCTGAAATATAAAACAAAAACTAAAAGCACTCTGTATAGAGTGCTTAAAATAGTTATAAAGTGGTTGCGGGGGTAAGACTCGAACTTACGACCTTCGGGTTATGAGCGAGGTTTGACCAGTTTTTGTAGTTTTGTGAAAATTAGAGTTTTTGTTGGTATTTAGGTATTTACAAGAGTTTTACTTTATAGAACATTTGTGCATTTTTATGGCATTTTTTGAGAAGATTTTACCCAATTTTTACCCAATTCATATAGTACGTTTGTTCTAGTATTTTAGGCTCTTGT
>CALXJR010000040.1 GCA_944388675.1 uncultured Clostridia bacterium | reverse complement strand
ATTAAAAAATATTTCATTTTTGTTAAGCGATTGAGAGAACTGCAAAATAAAGTCAATATACGTAATATGATAAGTTTTTACTGTATTATATGGTGGAAAGTATTGAAAGGGGAACTTTTAATGGAAGACAAAATAAAGGAGATAAGAGAACAAATAAATCAAACTAAAACAGAAATGGATGCAAGAATGGATTCTATTATGAATGGTTATCAAAACCAAATAGATGACCTTAGAAATCAATATAATTCTAGAATGGCGGAACTTGAAGGACAAGGAATGTCAAGCTCTGACATATACATTGATGAACAACTGGTTAATTTAAATAATGAAATAACAAGACTTACTAATGAAGCAGATAAAGCATTTGAAGATTTAAACAAAGAACTAGATAGTAAATTAGAGGATTTAAATAAACAGCTAGAGTTTGAAGAAGATAAAGCAAGAAGAATCGGAGAAAAAAATAAAGAACTTGATGATAGAATGAAAGAATTAGAACAGCAGGGTGTAGATTATGGTGAAATGCAATTAGACCCAGAGATTATTAGAATACAAAATGAAACTGAAGCAATAACTAATGAATTATTTGAAGAAGAAAAGAATGATGGAATAAAGGAATATGCAGATTTAAAAGAACAAAAAGCGGTTTTGGAAAAGCAATTAGAAGAAGCTAAAAAAACTTTAGAAGAGCAAAATGAATCTTTAGAAAAAGAAAAATCGGGACGAGAAGAAGTAATAAAACAATTAAAGGCAAGAAATAATACTAATAGTCCTGAATATAAAGAATATACTGCAGATATAAAGAAAATTGAAGAATTACTATCTGAAAATAGCAAAAAAGCAAAAATAGATGAGTTTACAAAAAATATATCTGATATAGAAGAAAGAATGTCCAAACTTGAAGAAAAATTTGGAAAAGAAGTTTTAGAGCCAGTTGCACCAGAATTAAAACCAGAGCCACAGCCTCAACAACAACCAACACCAACACCAGAGCCAGAACCACAGCCTCAAGCACAACAATCATCTCCAGAACCTGAGCCAGAACCACAACCTCATCCAAGAAAGTATGGAAGACGATTTAATTCTGAACCAAACTCTAATAAGCAGGTTTCTAATGATAATAAAGCAATCAAATATAAACAAGAGCCATTAACATCTAGAGATTGTTTTACAATGGCAAGAACTGCTTATGAAATGATGACTGATGAAGATAAAGTTTCTTTAGAATATGCAAAAGAACAACTAACAGGCAATGAATATCTTAAATTTATGCAAGAACAATTTCCACAATTACTACAAGGAAATTCTGAAGTTGAGCAAAGAATGATATGTGATGCATTAAATATTATACATAGCAATGAACTTAAAATAAAACAACAAGCACAACAAAAGCCACTAGTTCAACCTAAGCAAGTCCCACAAGTTTCACCAAAAAAAACAACTAGAAGAAGTTTAGACGAATTAATGGAGCAAGTAACACTAGACACTATACAAATAGATTTATCAACAGGCGAGTTAAATATTTATTTACAAGATAATGGAAAAGATATAGATATAGGTTCAAAAATAAGTTTAGATGAAAAAGTTGATTTAAGAAAAACAAGAAGAGAGCTAAACAAGAATGGAATCGATTTTGATATTAATATGGATCCAATGATGGTTGAAATGATTTGCAATGCAATTGACAATTATTTTGGACGTGCAGGTGTAGAAGAAAAAGATATAACTCCAGATGTTTACAAGAAATATATAGAACAATATGGTAAAGCTTTAAATGCTGAAAAAGACGAAGAATATAAATTGCTATTCTATCCTAGTATAGAATATATAAAATCTGATCCAGAAAAAGTAATAAATGATGCTAGAAAAAAGAGACTTGATGAAATATTTGGACCATATATAAGAAAAGTACAATACTCACCTTGTGCATATATTGATAAAACTATAGATACTAGAAATTGGATGAAAAAATTAGCAGATAGACTTAGAAATGTATTTAATCCACAAAAGAAATTGCCAGCAAAAGTAGAAAAAACTTTGGAAGGTAATAATGATGTTCAAAAACCAGCAGAAAAGAAAAAAGGACTAGGAGAAATATTAAATAAAAAATATAGAGATTATAGAGCAAAATCAAAGGTTGATGGTCCATCTAAAAATAATATAGAACCAGAACAATATGAGCAAAATCCTAATGATTCACATCAAAAAACAGTGTCCCCAAATTTTCCAGATGATCCAGAGTTATAAAAATATAATAAAAATTAAAGGCAAAAACAGTCTAAAAGTGAACATTGCTTTATTTTAGAATTAAAAAAAATCAGTAGAATTTAGTTTGTAGTAGTCTTAATAATTAAGAAAGGAGAGAAGATGTTAGTTTAAAAGCTAACATATATATAAAATGAAAAAAATATTATTTGTAATTGCAATGGAAAAAGAAGCAACAGACATTGCAAAAAAATTAAAATTAGAAGAAGTAAAAAATAGTTTAAAAATTTATAGAAAAAATAATATAAGTTTATTAATCACAGGAATAGGTAAACAACAAACAGCCATAAATTTAACCCAGTACTTAGAAAATAATAAAGAAAATTTTCCTGATGAAATAATTAATGTTGGTTATGTAGGTTCAACTAACACTAAAATTGGAACTTGGGTAAATGTAAATAAAATATATAATTATGAATGGAATATACCAGGAGAGCAAAGATATAGTATAGAAGGATTTAAAGATTTTGAAGATAGTAAAACTGATGGTAATTTGCAAGAAAGTAAAAGTATAATTAAGGTCTTAGAGAATTGTAAAAATGATAGCAAAGTTAAAATATTACCTTGTTATAGTGCAGAATGTTTTGTAACAAGCACTGATTTAAAAAAAGACTGTGTATTTGATATGGAATTACATTCAATATATTTAGTTTGTCAAATGTATAATATAAAAGAATTAATATCACTAAAAAAAGTAAGTGATAATTTAAGTTTAAAAGATTATTATTCAAATATAAATATGAAAGAAGTAATGGAACTTGAAAGTTGTCTTGACATATTAAAAATATTAGATTTTTTAAAAGTAATATAACTAAAAAGTTTGTATATTTATTCAAATTTGCTTGTGGCCTGTTGTCGCTACGCTTCAAATTACGAGCCACTACGAAAATTATTCTAAATATACAAACTTTTTCTTATTCAAATATTTTAATAGGAAAATTTTAATAGAGAAAATGTAGAAAATTAAAAAAATTTATGTTCAAAAAGTTACATTTGTGATAGAATCACAATGTAGCTTTATTTTTTATGATTAAAGACAATAAAATCGCCCAAAAGGGACTGTCCCAATGGGCGAAAAGGAGACATGAAATGTATTTAAAAAGATTAGAAATGCAAGGTTTTAAGTCTTTTGCAGATAAAACAGTATTAGAATTTAGACCAGGAATTACAGCAGTAATAGGACCAAATGGTTCTGGAAAGAGTAATATATCTGATAGTATTAGATGGGTTCTAGGAGAACAAAGTATGAAGTCTTTAAGAGGTTCAAAGGCTGAAGATGTAATTTTTGCTGGAACTCAAAATAGAAAGTCTTTGGGATTTGCAGAAGTGTCTATTGTTATAGATAATTCAGATGGTAAATTACCTATTGAATATAATGAAGTAACGGTTACTAGAAAGCTTTATAGAAGTGGAGAAACTGGGTATTTTATTAATAAGGTTCCTTGTAGATTAAAAGATATTTTAGAGCTTTTTATGGACACAGGAATTGGAAAAGATGGTTATTCTATAATTGGACAAGGTAAAATTGATGAAATATTAAGCAATAAATCTGAAGATAGAAGACATATTTTTGAAGAGGCTGCTGGAATTGTTAAATATAGAGTAAGAAAAGTTGAATCTGAGAAAAAATTAGAGCAAACAAAACTAAATTTACTTAGAATAAATGATATATTAACAGAGATTGAAGGACAGTTAGAGCCTTTGAAAATTCAATCTGAAAAAGCAAAAAGATTTTTAAGTTTAAGAGATGAATTAAAAAATATAGAAATAGGATTATTTGTTTATAACATTAATACATATAAAGAAAAATTAGAACAAATTGTTGAAGATTTAAAAGTAATACAATCTCAGGAAGAAGAAGAAAATAAGAAATTAGAAACAAGCCAAGAAAGTAAGGAAACATTAAAAAATAGAATAGATGAATTAGCATCAGAAATAGAAAATATGCAAAATTTAGGCTTTGAAAGTAAAACTAAAATTGAACAAATAAATTCACAAATAAGTGTTTCAAATGAAAGAATTGTAAATAACAATAATAATATAGAAAGATTAACAAATGAAATAGAAGAACAAAAACAAAGAATAAAGGATTTTGATGAAGAAAAAGAAACTAAAATTTCTAAAAAAGAAAATCTTTCTAAAAATAAAGAAAAATTTGAGACTCAGTTAAAAGAAAAGGAAGCAGAGCTTGCAGAACTTTCTAAAAAAATGTCTGCTAAAGAACTAGAAATTGAAGATAAGAAAAAGAAAGTAGAAAGTAACACAGATACAAGATACGAAAAACTTTCAGAAATAAATACATATGAAGTAAATTATCAAAACTTAGAAAAAACAAAGAAAACTACTAAGGAAGAATTAGATAATACAATTTCTGAATTAGATGCAAATAGACTAAAGAAACAAGATGCATCAAAAGAATTTTTAGAAATTGACAATAAAAGAAACAAAATAATAAAACAAATCAATGATATAAAAGCAAAAAAGGAAGAGTCTATTGGTGTAATTAAGCAATATGATGATAAAATAAATAAACTTACTGCAGAATATAGAATGAAAGACTCTAGATGTAAGTTCTTAATTGAAACAGAAAAAGAAAAAGATGGTTATATAAAAAGTGTAAAATCCCTACTTTTAGCTATAGATAAAGATATAAATTTGAAAGCAGGAGTAGAAGGTGTTTTAGCAAATTTAATTTCTGTAGATAAAAAATATGAAGTAGCAATACAAATGTGTTTGGGACAATCAATGCAAAATATTGTAACAGACACTGAAAATGATGCGAAAAAACTTATAGAATATTTAAGAAAAAATAATTTGGGAAGAGCAAGCTTTTTACCAATTTCTTCAGTACATGGTAAAAAACTAGAAAAAATAAATACTAAAAATCTATCAGGAGTTATAGGAATTGCTGCAGACTTAATAAAATTTGATAAAAAATATCAAGATATTATTTATAATCTACTTGGTAGAACAGTTATTGTAGACAATATGGATACAGCAATAAACTTAGCAAAACTAAATAACTATTCATTTAGAATAGTTACATTAGAAGGAGATGTAATAAATCCTTCTGGAGCAATAAGTGGTGGTTCTGTTGAGAAAAAGACAGTTAATATTTTAGGTAGAAGTAGAGAAATAGAAGAATTAAAAGAAACTTTAAATAAATTAGATGCAGAAATAAAAAAAGTTACAAAAGAAAAAGAAGATTATTCTGAAAAAACAGCAGATATTATTGAACAATCTGCAAGAATAGAAAAAGAATTACAAGATATGGAAATAACATATGCTACTAAAAAACAAGCAGTTGAAATTCTAGATGAACAAATTGTTAAATTAGAAGATAAGAAAGAAAAACTTAAGAAACATTTAGAACAAATAGATGAAGAACAAAAAAATATTGAAGCTTCAAAAGAAGGTACAAAACAAGTAATTGAAAATCTAGAAAAAGAAATATCAGAGTTAAATGAAGAAATTAAAAAATTTGCAGAACTTAATAAAGATGACCAACAATATATAGATGACTTAAATACAGACATAACAGATTTAAAAATCTCTGTTTCGTCATTTGATGAAAGTGGAATATCTATTGATGAGATGATTGAAAGAATAGAGCAAGATATTAAAAATGCAACTCAAAGTATAGAAGATAAACAAAATGAAATAGAAAATATAAAAGAAGAAACTTCTAAAACAGAAGAATTAATATTAGATTTAGGAAAAGAAATAGATAAAATAAAAGCAGAAGTTTCTAATGGCTCTAATAAAATAGAAGAATTAAAGAATGAAAGACTAGAAAAAAATGGAGAACTAGAAAAAATTGAAAAAGTAATTGAAGAGCAATTTAATTTATTGAAAGATATTAGAGCACAAGTTGTAAAAATAGAAGCAAGAAAAACAAAACAAGAACAAGACATTGATGATTTAATAAATAAATTGTGGGAAGAGTATGAGATAACTCCAAATAATGCAGAAGAATATAAAAAGCCAGATAATGTGCAGTTAGCTCAAAAAAGAACAACAGAACTTAGAAAAGAAATTGCGGATTTAGGAAGCATAAATATTGACTCAATAGAAGATTATAAAAAAATGCAAGAAAGATATGACTTTATGAATTCCCAAAGATACGACCTAGAAGAAGCAATTGCAAAATTAAGAAATGTTATTGCAGAAATGACAGATACAATGCAAAAACAATTTGCAGATAAATTCAAGCAAATAAATAAAAACTTTAACGAAGTATTTGTTGAATTATTTGGAGGAGGAAAAGCAGAATTAATATTAGAAGATGAAAACAACTTACTAGAATGTGGAATTGATATTAGAGTTCAACCACCAGGAAAGAAATTACAAAACATGATGCTACTTTCTGGAGGAGAAAAAGCTTTAACTGCAATTGCAATATTATTTGCAATATTAAAAATAAATCCTGCACCATTTTGTGTACTAGATGAGATAGAAGCCGCTCTAGATGATGTTAATGTAAATAGATATGCATTATATTTAAAGAAATTTAGTAAAGACACAGAATTTTTAGTAATAACACATAGAAAAGGAACAATGGAAATAGCAGACACAGTTTATGGAATAACAATGGAGGAAAAAGGAATAAGTAAGCTTTTATCTTTAAAATTAAAATAATATACATTTTTATAATTGACAATTAATATATAAACTCTCTTTAAATAAAATGAAAAAACTATATATAAATTAATTTGCATAAATTAAGGACAAGTAGAATACTATGTATAAAAACATAGTATTTTTTTTATTCAAAGGAGGAAAAGTATAATGTGGCACACTAAAGCTATATCTCAAGTTTTATTAGAACTTGGGACAAATATGAAAACTGGACTTACAAAGGAAGAAGCAGAGAAAAGGTTAAAGCAATTTGGACCAAACAATCTTAAGGAAAAAAAGAAGGATGGTTTATTTATTAAATTCATAAAAGAATTTAATGACTTTATGATTATTACTTTAATTATAGCAGCAATAATTTCAGCAATTGTATCAAAAATAAATGGAGATGGGGATTATATAGATTCTATTATAATAGTAGCAATAGTAATTTTTAATGCAATTATGGGGTTAATACAAGAAGAAAAAGCAGAAAAGTCTTTAGAAGCATTAAAAAAAATGTCTGCTCCAAATGCTAAAGTTATAAGAGATGGAAAAATAGAGGAAATTGAATCTGAAAAAGTTGTACCAGGAGATATAATCATTTTAGAAACAGGAAATTACGTACCAGCTGATTGTAGACTTATAGATTCTTTTAACTTGAAAATAGAAGAATCTACTTTAACAGGAGAAACGGTTCCAGCTCAAAAAGATGCAAGTATTGTTTTAAGTAATAATTCTTCATTGGGGGATTTAAGTAATATGGCATTTGCAACAACAGTTGTTGTAAATGGACATGCACAAGCAGTTGTAGTAGAAACTGGTATGAATACTAAAGTTGGTAAAATTGCAGGAATGATAATAGAAGATGAATCTCCAGAAACACCAATACAAAAAAAGTTAGGAGAAGTTGGCAAAACTCTTGCAATAGTATGTATTATAATTTGTGTTCTAATATTTGTAATAGGAATATTTAAACAAATACCAATTGCAGAAATGTTTATGACATCTGTAGGTTTAGCAGTTGCAGCAATTCCAGAAGGATTACCAGCTATAGTTACTATTATGTTATCAATAGGAGTTACAAAAATGGCTAAGAAAAATAGTATAATAAGAAAACTACCTGCAGTAGAAACTTTAGGAAGTAGTAGCGTTATTTGTTCAGATAAAACAGGAACTTTAACTCAAAATAAAATGACTGTAACAGAAGTAAGAAACGCATCAGGAATTATGAAGGATAAAAAAGTAGTATTAGAGCTTGGTACAATGTGTACAGATACACATGAAAAATATGAAAACAATAAATTACAATCTGTGGGAGAACCAACAGAAGTTGCTATAACAAATTATGCTTTAGAATTAGGAATTAGCAAAAATAATTTATATAAAGAAATGGAAAGAATAAATGATATTCCATTTGATTCAGATAGAAAAATGATGACTACAATACATAAAATTGGAAATAAATATAGAATAATCACAAAAGGAGCACCAGACATATTAATAAATAAATGTACAAGATATTATGAAAATGGAAAAATAGTTCCAATATATAGTAAAAAAGAAGACTTAAAAGAACAAAATGAAATTATGACAGATAAAGCTTTAAGAGTAATTGCAGTAACATTTAAAGATGTTGATGAATTACCAAGAGTTATAAATTCTGAAAACATAGAAAATAATTTAATATTTGTTGGATTAATTGGAATGATAGATCCTCCAAGAGAAGGAGTAAAAGAAGCAGTTAGAACTTGTAGAAAAGCTGGAATTAAAACAGTAATGATAACAGGAGACCATTTGAAAACAGCAAAAGCCATAGCAAAAGAATTAGGAATATTAAGAAGAAACGACTTAGCAATTGATGGTAACCAGTTAGAAAATATGTCTCAAGAACAACTTAAGAAAAACATAATGAAATATTCAGTATTTGCAAGAGTATCTCCTGAACATAAAGTAAGAATAGTAAAAGCATTCAGAAGTACAGGGGCTGTAGTTGCAATGACTGGAGACGGTGTAAATGATGCACCAGCTCTAAAAAATGCAGACATAGGAATTGCAATGGGGAAAGGAGGAACAGATGTAGCAAAAAATGCATCAGATATGATACTAACAGATGATAATTTTGTAACAATAGTAGAGGCTGTAAAACAAGGAAGAAATATATTTGATAATATAAAAAAAGCTGTTCACTTTTTAATTGCAACAAACATTGGTGAAATTGTTACAATTTTTGTAGGACTTTTTTTAGGAATAAAATCACCATTACTTGCAATACAATTATTATGGGTAAATTTAGTAACAGACTCACTTCCTGCAATTGCATTGGGAATGGAAAAACCTGAAAAAAATATAATGTCTAGACCTCCTAGAAATCCAAAGAAAAGCATATTTGCAGATGGACTGTGGGGAAAAATTATATCAGAAGGTGTAATGATAGGACTTCTAACACTACTTGCATTTAGTATTGGAAACAAATTATATTCAGTAGAAGTAGGAAGAACAATGGCATTTTTAGCAATAGGAATACTAGAACTTGTACACAGCTTTAATATAAAAAGTGATGAAAGTATATTAAAAACAGGAATATTAGAAAATAAATATCTAATAGGTGCTTTTGTATTAGGTGTATTACTACAAGTAATTGTTGTAATAATTAAACCTTTAGCAGAAATATTTAATTTAGTAGAACTTAATTTTATACAATGGATTTATACATTAACAATATCAATATTACCTTTAATATTAGTTGAAATTCAAAAAGCAGTAAATAGTTATAAATTTGGAAAAATAATTTATGCAAAAGACGAAAAAGTAAATTAAATATTTCTGGGTGCTTTTGGGGACGTTTCGCTAAAACATCTTTTAGGTGCTTTTGGGGACACGTTGCTAAGACATCATTTAAGTAATATAAGTGATTTGTCATCAAAATAATAATAAAAAACGTCTAAAAAATTAGAAAAATGGTTTAATTTAATGGAAAATAGCCTAAAATTTGTCTGAAATTAGAAAAAATGGTATAAAAAATTTGCATTTGAATAAAATATATAGTATAATAATAGTTGTCGCGGTAAAAAGGAGAGTGAAATTATTTTAAGTAATAGACTAAAATACTGCACAAAAGAATTCTTTAAATTACTTTCACTAATTACAATAGCCTTATTTATAATAACCTTAATTGTATTTATAAAATACAATCCATTATATGAGGTAAAAATAAACGACAATGTTGTAGGTTATGTAAAAAGTAAAGAAGTAATGGAAGAGATGATAAACAGTAAAGTCCTTACATCAAGTAATCCGTGTGCTGTGTTTACTACTTTAAATGTAGAACCAACATATGAATTAAAATTATCTAGTAGAAAACAAACAGACGAAGATGAGATAATAAATATATTATCACAAAACACTACTACGACTTATAAAGTATATGCAATAACAATTAACAATGAAACAAAAACATATGTGAATACATTAGAAGAGGCAGAAAATATTGTTGAAGAAATGAAAAACGAATATTCTGAAGATGTTGCAACTGTTGGAATATTAGAACAATATACTCAGAATTTAGATGATATTGGGACTGTGGAACTTGCAACTGCAAAGGCAAGCATAAATACAGATTTAGAAGAAATAAAAGAAGAAAAAGAAGAAATAGAAGAATCAACCTTTCATGGTGTCTACTTTTCAGTAAGACCAATAGAAGGAAAAATTACATCCAGATATGGAGTGGTTGAAAGTAGCATAAGAGATCATGCCCATGGAGGAATGGATATTGCAGCACCTCGTGGAACAGATATTAAAGCAGCAGCAGATGGTAGAGTATCATATTCTGGTTGGATGAGTGGATATGGATACTTAATAATAATAGACCATGGAAATGGTGTACAATCTTATTATGGACACTGTAGTAAACTATATGCTAAAAAAGGTCAAGAAGTAACAGCAGGAGATGTTATTGCAGCAGTTGGCTCAACTGGGAATTCAACAGGAAACCACTTGCACTTTGAAATAAGATTAAATGGTTCTTCAGTAAATCCAGAAGCATATTATTAGACTTTTTGGGTGCTTTTGGGGACGTTTCACTAAAACACCTTTTAGATGTTTTTGGGGACAGGTTACAAAAGTAACTTAAAAATTATTTGATTGAAAAATATAAAAAGTCTGAATTGTAACAATTTTGGTTTACAATTCAGATTTTTTAAATTTATTGCTTAAAGGTTTATGTATATCCAATTAAAGTGATAATAATTTTTTAGAATATATAAATTTTCTGTTACGAAGTCAAAATTGCTGTAAATAGTAACAATTTTTTTGCATAAAGTTCACATTTTTTTCACAAATATATTGTATTATATAACTAGTTTAGATAAAATTAATATAAGATTTTATAGGAGGCAATCAGAATGGAAGAAAACAATGATAGAAATGTAAAAACACCAGATAGCTTTATAAATCAATCTGGCAAGGAATTTAAGGCAGTTAAACCTACAAAAGAGAAAAAAGAAAAATCTACAAAATCAGGATTTGGAAAAACAGTAGCTATACCATTTTTAAGTGGTGTATTAGGGGCAGGAATAGTTTTAGGAACATGCTTTGGAGTTCCTGGAATAAGAAATACAATATTTAAAACAGAAAATAAAAATTCCGTATCAACAAGTACATCAACTTCAAACAGTACTCAACTAAACACTAGTCAAATTTCACTTGAAGAATATTCTGAAACTGGAATAGGAGTTGCGCAAAAAATATTACCTTCAATTGTTGGTATAAAAGTTGAATTCCCAGTAAATTCAATATTCTTATCTCAATCTGGAGCAACAGCAACTGCAGAAGGTTCAGGAATTATAATAAGTGAAGATGGATATATTTTAACAAATAACCATGTTGTATCTTCATCAACAACATCATCTTCTTCATTTTATTCATTAGGAGAGGCAAGTAAAGTAATAGTATATTTATATAATGATTCCACAGAATATGAAGCAAGTATTGTTGGAACAGATGAAGAAACAGATTTAGCTGTTATAAAAATAGATAAAACAGGATTAACAGCAGCAGAGCTTGGAGATTCAGACTCAGTTAAAGTAGGAGAATTTGCAATGGCTGTTGGAAATCCACTTGGAATGCAAAGCTCAATTACAGCTGGTGTTATAAGTGCTGTAAATAGAGATGTAACAGATTCAGATGGCAAAACATATACATTAATTCAAACAGATGCAGCAATCAACTCAGGAAATAGTGGTGGTGCATTAGTAAATAGTCAAGGTCAAGTAAT
>CALXJR010000039.1 GCA_944388675.1 uncultured Clostridia bacterium | reverse complement strand
ATACTTATAAAAAAAGACCAGAGCTTCTTAATGAAGAAGAAATAAAAGAAGCTAAAAAAATAATTGAAAATAATGAACTATAATATAGTTTAGATTAGCAAAAATAATGTTAAGAAAATAAAAAATTTAAAGAAAGGAGAATATCAATGGATATTATAAAATCAATTGAACGTGAACAATTGAAGACTAGAATTCCAGACCTTAAAGTTGGTGATACAGTAAGAGTACATCAAAGAATTAAGGAAGGAAACAGAGAAAGAATCCAAGTTTTTGAAGGAATTATAATTAAAAAGCAAGGAGGAAGTGTAAATGCTACATTCACAGTAAGAAGAATAGCTTACGGTGTAGGTGTAGAAAAAACATTCTTATTACATTCACCTCTAGTAGAAAAAGTAGAAGTAGTTAGAGTAGGAAAGGCTAGAAGAGCAAAGTTATACTATTTAAGAGATAGAGTAGGTAAAGCTGCTAAGACAAAGGAAAATATAGGAGCAAAAATAGAAACTAAATATAAAGACTTAAAAGAAGAAACTGTAGAAGAGCAAGTAAGCGAAGAACCAGTTTCAGAAGAGCCAGTTGCTACAGAAGAAGCTAAGGCTGAAGAAGTAAAAACAGAGGAAGTAAAGACTGAAGAAGCTCCAGCTAAAGAAGAAGTTAAAGCAGAAGAACCTGCAAAGGAAGAAACAAAAACTGAAGCACCTGAAGCAAAAAAAGAAGAAAACAAATAATAATATAAGAGAATTTACATAAGGTAAAGCTTATGTAGGTTCTTTTTGTTTTATTAGAAGAATGGAGGACTATTATAAATGAAAAGATTTTTCATAGATAAAATAGAAAACATGAGAGATATTGGTGGTTATAATGCATCAGAAAATAAAAAAGTAAAAGAAAATTTACTAATAAGAAGTAATGTGCCAATTAACTTAGGTAATGAAGAAATA
Organism: uncultured Clostridia bacterium; assembly: GCA_944388675.1. Taxonomy (GTDB): domain Bacteria; phylum Bacillota; class Clostridia; order TANB77; family CAG-508; genus CAG-245. The sequence continues at coordinate 11,481 of CALXJR010000039.1, read as the reverse complement.
AATATACTTAAACAAATGAATCTTAGAACAATAATAGATTTAAGAAGTGACGATGAAATAAAAAATAAACCAAGTGTATTTATGAAAAATCAAGAATTCTATTTTAACCATATAGAAATTAATGGTAAAGGAAATTTACCAAAAGAAAAAAATGCAGTTTTAGACTCATACATAGAAATGTTAGAAGGAAAAGAACAAATTAAAAGCTTCTTTAATATATTAAATGAAGCAAAAACTGGAATCATTTATTATTGTAATGCTGGTAAAGATAGAACAGGAGTTGTTACTGCATTAATCCTTAGTTTGTTAGGTGTAGATAGAGATGAAATAGTGCAAGATTATTTAGCATCAGGAGTATTTTTAAAAGATATGTTACAATCTTATTCAAAAGGACAAAAAGATTTATTTAATATTATAAATCCTAGAAGTGAAACAATGTATGGATTACTAGATTATATTGATAAAAAATATTCTAATATTGAAGGCTATTTACATGATTGTGGATTAAGCAAGGAAATTTTAAATTCAATAAAGAATAGATATACAATTATTGTTGAATAATAAATTTGTACAATGCTTTATAATTAAGCTGTATCAATTATTGACAAACAATCTATTTTATGTTAATATAACTTTGTTATGCAAAGGCATAATTTTGCAAGTGTTCCATAGCACTATATCCGAAGAGACATTAATGAGGAGGTAAATTATGGAGAATTCACGGAGATTAAAACAAATGGTTATCTATTCCTTGCTTTTTATCCTTATTATGATTAGTTGTTACTCTTGCTCTGCTAAGGGTATGGAGAAGCATGATGAAAATATGGAACTGAAGCTTGTAGAAACGTATTCACTTGTTTCTACAAATGTGCTGACAAATTTCCAAACAAATGGTACCATATCAGGAGTTTATTTGTTCGGGTCTGGCACTACATCTGGAAATACTGGCTCCAAATATCTCCCAATTTACCAATATTGGTATAAGAGGGGAGATGGTGGAATCGTTTCTGGGATAATAGATTATTCTGAGTTTTCATTTCCAGAAAAAGTTACTGTTGTGATTTTTGAAGATGATAACACACCACCGAAACTTGAAGTTTGGCAAAACAAAGAATATGATCCAAAAACCGAATATAGATTTACAGTACCCACAGGGACTGTAGTTAATAGTTTCGATTTACAGGGAAATTCTCCGCAGAACTGATACCAATAGGCGAGGAAGCGAAAGCTTCCCCGCCTATTGGTTTTTAAAGTAATATAGAAAATAAAGATTGATAAGAAATTTTACATAAGGTCTTGATTTTTATAAAAAAATATGTTAGAGTATTAAACAATTAAAATATTTAAAAATTATGATAAGGACAAGGTAAATAAAAGCACATTTTTTAGAGAGCCAAAGGTTAGGTGAAAGTTTGGTAAAATGTATTTATTTATTATCACCTTTGAATTGTTTATGTGAAAATAAAAAGTAATATAAATCGTAAATCTTGCGTTAAAAGATAAATGAGGTGGAGAATATTTATATATTCTCAAATTAGGTGGTACCGCGAAAGTCAATTCGTCCTATAAAAGGATGAATTGGCTTTTTATTTATATAGTAGGAAAATTCTCCTAGTAGGAGGATTTTCCGTACTAGATAATTATGGCAGATGCTAGAATTTCTGGCATTTTCCAATGCATAGAAATTGTTGCATCTGCCATTTTAATTCTTGTCTTTATTAAATTTTAAATATAACAGAAAATAAAAAAGGAGGAAGCAAAATGTATAAAAAAGTTGAACTTGGCAAAGATGGTTTTGTAGGAATGGAAAGAAGAATTGCAGAAACTTGGAAACAAAAAGATATTATACACAAGAATTTTGCAATGAACGAAGGTAAAAGATATTTTACTTTTTATGATGGACCTCCAACAGCAAATGGTAGGCCTCATGCTGGTCACATTATTACTAGGGTTATAAAAGATATAATTCCTAGATACAAAGTAATGAGAGGATATAAAGTTTTAAGAAAAGCAGGTTGGGACACACATGGTTTACCAGTAGAGCTAGAAATTGAGAAGAAACTAGGAATTTCTGGAAAAGAGCAAATAGAAGAATATGGAGTAGAAAACTTTGTAAAGGAATGTAAAGAAAGTGTTTTCCAATATGTTCATATTTGGGAAGAGATGTCTGAGAAAGTAGGTTACTGGGTAGACATGGAACACCCATATGTAACATATCATAATGATTATATAGAGTCTGTATGGTGGGCTTTAAAAGAATTATGGAATAAAGGTCTTTTATATGAAGGTCATAAAGTAATGCCATATTGCCCAAGATGTGGAACAGCTTTATCATCACATGAAGTTGCACAAGGTTATAAAGATGTAAAAGATTTAACATGTGTTGCCAAATTTAAAATAGTAGGAGAAGATAAATACATTCTTGCTTGGACAACAACTCCTTGGACTTTACCATCAAACTTAGCACTTTGTGTAAATAAATCTTATACTTATGTTGATGCAAAAGTAAATGTAGGAACAGAAGAAGAACCAAAATATGAAGTATATGTTCTTGCAAAAGATTTATGCGATACTGTTTTAAAAGACAAAGAATATGAAATATTAAGAGAATATAAAGGTGAAGAACTACTTGGAACAAAATATGAGCAATTAATGCCATTTGCAAAAGTAGAAGGAAAAGCTTTTGTAGTAATACATGGAGACTTCGTAACATTATCAGAAGGAACTGGAATAGTTCATATTGCACCTGCATATGGTGAAGATGATAGTTTAGTTGCAAAACAAAATGGTATAGACTTTGTTAATTTAGTAGATAAATCAGGAAACTTTGTAAAAGAAGTTACGCCTTGGGCTGGAAGATTTGTTAGAGATTGTAACGAAGATATTTGTAAATGGTTACAAGAACAAAACAAATTATTTAGCAAAGAAAAACATCTACACTCATACCCACATTGTTGGAGATGTGACACACCACTTCTATATTATCCAAAAGAGAGCTGGTTTGTTGCAATGAGTAAATTAAGAGATGAACTTGTCACAAACAATAACAAAGTTAATTGGTACCCAGAAACAATTAAAACAGGAAGATTTGGAAAATTCTTAGAAAACGTTATAGATTGGGCAATTTCAAGAGACCGTTATTGGGGAACTCCACTTCCAATTTGGACTTGTGAAGACGAAAACTGTGGTCACAGAGAGTGTATAGGAAGCATAGAAGAATTGAAAGAAAAGGCAATAGACTGTCCAGATGATATAGAATTACACAAACCATATATAGATAATGTATATTTAAAATGTCCAGTTTGTGGAAAGAAAATGAAGAGAGCAAAAGAAGTTATAGATTGTTGGTTTGACTCTGGTTCAATGCCTTTTGCACAATGGCACTATCCATTTGAAAACCAAGACATATTTAAAAATAACTTCCCAGCACAATTTATATCAGAAGCAATAGACCAAACAAGAGGATGGTTCTATACTTTAACTGCACTAGGAACAGCTTTATTTGATAAGATTCCTTTTGAGAACTGTATAGTTCTAGGACTTGTACTAGATGGAAACGGACATAAAATGTCTAAGTCAAAGAAAAATGGTGTAGACCCAATCGCTTTATTAGATGAAGTTGGAGCAGATGCTTCAAGATGGTATTTCTATACAGGAAGTGCTCCATGGATTTCATCAAGGCTATCTATAGAGAATGTTAAAAAATCACAAAGAGGATTTTTAAGTACACTTTGGAATGTATATTCATTCTATGTACTATATGCAGAAATAGATCAATTCAATCCTTTGAAATATGCTGATTTTAAATCAGATAATATAATGGATAAATGGATAATTTCAAAATTAAATACACTTATAAAAACTGTTGCAGATAAATTAGATGCATATGATATAACAGGAGCTGCAAACCAAATTGAAAGTTTTACAGAAGAATTATCAAATTGGTATGTAAGAAGAAATAGAGAAAGATATTGGCAAACAGATTTAAATGATGACAAGATAGGGGCATATACAACATTATACAGAGTACTTACAACAGTAAGTAAAGTTATAGCACCATTTGTACCATTTATTGCTGAAGAAATTTACCAAAATTTAGTTGTAGGATTAGATAATAGTGCACCAGAAAGTGTTCATCTATGTTACTGGCCTGAATATAACGAATCAGAAGTAGATAGCAAGCTAGAACAAGAAATGGGATTAGCATACAAAATAGTTGAACTTGGAAGAAGTGCTAGAAACACTGCAAACATCAAAAACAGACAACCACTTTCTAAAATGCTTATATCTGTTGCAACACTTCCAGAATATTATGGAAATATTATAAAGGAAGAATTAAACATAAAAGCAGTTGAGCTTGGAGCTGATATGTCTCAATATGTTAATTTTGAAATAAAGCCAAACTTACCAGTACTTGGTAAAGAATATGGTAGATATATTCCAAAAATAAGAGAAGAAATTGCAAAACTAAACCCAATGGATTTAGCAAATGATGTGAAATCTGGAAAAGGTCATGTTATAGTTTTAGACGAAAATAATGATGTAGACCTAGAATTAAATGAATCTAATTTGTTAGTAATGATGCAAGGAAAAGAAGGATACTCATTTGCAGGAGAAGGTCAAATAGGTGTAATGTTAGATACAACAATTACAGATGAACTACGTGAAGAAGGATATTTAAGAGAGGTATTATCAAAAGTTCAAAATATGAGAAAAGACTCTGGATTTGAAGTAATGGATAATATAGATTTATATGTATCTGGAGATAAAACTGTAATTGATGTAATCAAAAAATATGAAGATGAAATAAAGAAAGAAACACTTGCTCTTGAAGTAAAATATGATGACAAAAATGCAGATTACAAAGAAGCAAACATAAACGGATTAAAACTAAACATGGATGTAAAAAAAGTAACTAAATAAAAATTAACCCAATAGGATTGTTCCTATTGGGTTCAATTTTTTAATCTTCTTTACTTATTCTTGCATATTTTCTTAATTTGGTATATGCTAAAGCATTTACACTACCTGCAGGAAATCTTCCTGTATTATCTTTTTTACCAGCAGGTACTCCTGTTAATAGTTCAATTCCTTGTTCTATTGTAGATATTGCATAAATATGGAATTGTTTATTTTTTACTGCTTCTACAACTTCATCAGATAAATTCAAATTCTTTACATTTAATTTTGGAATCATTACTCCATGAGTTCCATCAAGCCCACGTGTTTTACATATTCTAAAGAATCCTTCTATTTTTTCGTTTACTCCACCAATTGGTTGAATTTCTCCTTTTTGATTTACAGAGCCTGTTACTGCAATTGCTTGATTAATAGGTACTCCAGATAAACTTGAAAGTATTGCATATAATTCTGTACTAGAAGCACTATCACCATCCACTCCATTATAAAGCTGTTCAAAACAAACACTTGCTGTAAGTGAAAGTGGCATATCTTGTGCAAACATTTCTCCTAAATAACCAGAAAGAATTAAAATTCCTTTAGAATGTGATGAACCAGACATATCAACTTCTCTTTCAATATCTATTATTCCATTTTTACCAACATAAGTATTAGCTGTAATTCTAGCAGGAAGGCCAAATGAATAATCTCCAATGTTCATAACTGTAAGACCATTTATTTGTCCTACTTTTGAACCAGAAGTATCTATTAAAAGTGTATGGTTATTAATCATTTCTAGATATCTTTCATTATATTTTTGAACTCTTTCATCTCTTTGTTTTAAAGCTGTATCTATAGTTTTTGCTGTAATTATTTTTTCTCTATTTAATTTTGCAAGAGTAGCAGCTTCACCAACAACTTGTGTAATTTCACTAAATCTTGTAGAAAGTTTAGTTTGGTCATCTGCAAGTCTTGATGCAAATTCAATTATTCTTGCCATTCCACCTCTATCTAGATGTGGAAGTTCCTCATTTTTACAAAAGCCTTCAACAACTCTTGCAAGTTTATTCATATTTTCTGCTGTTTTTGGTGCGTCATCTTCAAATTCAACTTTTATTTTAAATAATTTTCTAAAATCGGCATCCATTGAAATTAAAGTTTGATATATAGCTTCATTTCCAATTAAAATAACCTTTAAATTTAATGGAATAGGCTCAGGTTTTAAAGATACCATTACCATAGAAGAACGCTGTTCAGCTATATTTTCTATTCCTAATTCTTTTGTTCTTAATACTTTCTTCAACGTCTCATAACATAAAGAGTTAGAAAGAATATCTGCAGCTTGCATTATTAAATAGCCACCATTTGCAATATGAAGTAGACCAGGTTTAAGCATTGTGTAATCTGTTTTTAAACTGCCATAATAATTCTCATATTCAAGTTTTCCAAACAAGTTAGGGTATGAGTAGTTTGAATCCATAATAACAGGAGCACCTTCTAAATGGCTATTATCTATAAATAAATTAACTCTATAATTTAGCCAAGGTCTTTGAACTTCAGGCCTTTGAGGTTGATTATTATTTTTTTGATTTTCATCATTTACTAAAAATGCATTTATATTTTTTAAGATATCTTTTTTAATATCATCTAAAAATTTATTTATTTTCTTATTTCTCTTAAAATTTTGTTTTATATAATTAATGTGTGCGTTTACTGTAAGTAAAGCAACATTAGATTGCCATTCACTAATTTTTTTATCTGCTTCTAATTGAATAGCTTTTATCTGAGATATAGCCTCCATTACATGTTGTTGCACAATTGAAGATTTGTCTTCAAAATCTTTTTTTGTTTGTTCATCTAATTTATCAAATTCCTCTTCTTCAATAGTTTTACCATTTAAAACAGGCATCATGTAAATACCATTAGCAGCAGATTTTACTTGGAAGCCATATTGAGCAGAAGTCTCATTTAATTTAGTCATAAGTTCAGCTCTTCTTGTATCATATTCTTGCTTAATAAGAGCTCTTTCTTTTTCGAAATCATCATTACTAAAAGTCTCTTTTATATCATGTTTAATATCTTTAATAAATCTATCCATTGCATCTCTAAATTCTTTACCTTGTCCTGCAGCTAAAGATACAGCAATAGGCTCATTTGGATTATCGAAATTATATATATAGCACCAATCTTGTGGAATTTTTTTCTTTTTAGAGATTGAATCTAGATAATTTTTGGTATACATAGTTTTTCCAACACCACTTGGACCTTCTATATATAAGTTATAACCATTAATATCTACATTTAAGCCAAATTCTAAAGCTCTAATTCCTCTATCTTGACCAATTCCTGCACGTATTGGCTCTAAGCTTTCTGTTGTTTCAAATTTAAATATGTTTGGGTTACATGTTGATTTAATATCTTTGTATGAAAGTTCATATTCGTTTTTCATAAGTATATTTCCTCCTATAAATTTATTCTTTTGCGTAATCTAAAAATTAAGACTCATTAAAATTGCATCATATGTATTATCATAATATTTTTTTCTCAGTCCAACTTCTTTAAAATTATACTTTTTATATAAAGTAATTGCAATAGTATTTGTGCTATTTACTTCTAAATTTAAAGTTTTAATATTGCTATTTTTACACATATTAATTAAATATTCAAGCATTTGTTTACCAGTGCCCATATTTCTAAAAGATTTTTTTGTGACAATATTCATAATCTCGGCAGTATCTAATATAATTTTTATTCCAGCAAAACCTACAATAATATTATCTAAAGTTTTTGCAACAATATACTTAGAATTATTTGATGATAACTCTTGCTTTAAAATTTCGTAATTCCAAAATTCATCAAATTCTGTTTGCAAAATATCTTTTATTGTTTCTAAATCTTCGTTAGTCATAATTTCAATTTTAAGCTTTTTCATCTTTTGCCCTTTCTGCTTGAGATTTTCTTAAATAAAGGGGAGAAAGGTTATTTGAATCTCCATATAAACCTTCTAAGTATTTATTATAAGCACATTTTGCAAGAGAAATACTAGACTGAACATTGTTATCACTAAAAATTAATTGGTTAGAAAGTTTTGAAGTGAGTAAGTCTTTATAAAGTATACTACCATCACCAACAAAAATAATTTTTTTATTTTGAGAAAATTCTTTATACAAATTAATTGCATTATCAATACTATCTGAAATATTTTCTCCAATTTGCTTGTAAGTATTATTTTCTCTACTAAAAATTGCAGAATATACATTGTTATTTTTGCAATCAATAATTGGAATAATAATTCCATCTTCTTCAATATTATAACTTAAACTTTCTAAAGAAGTAACAGAAACTGTTTTAATATTTGTAACATCTGCAAATGCTTTCATAGTAGCAATGCCAATTCTAATTCCTGTAAAAGAACCAGGACCAACGCAACATGCAAGAATATCCATATTTTTTAATTCTAAATTAGTCTCCTTAAAAATTTTATCGATCATTGGCATAAGCTTTTGAGAATGTGTTTTTTCATCATCACTATTTTCACAAGCTAAAACATTATAATTTTTATTTTCATCTACTTCTACAATTGCAACAGAGCAATTTTTAGAAGATGTATCTACTGCTAAAATTTTCATAACTTTTGCTCCTTAAAATTGTTCAATTTTTAATTTTCTAAATTCTTCATTTTCTAAATCTCTAGAAAATGTTATTTTAATGTAACCATTTGGTAAGATAGATTCAATCATTTCGCCCCACTCAAAAATACAAATTCCATTTTGCAAATATTCTTCTCCACCAATTGCATAAAATTCATCTATATCTTCCAATCTATATAAATCAAAATGAAAAATTTTTACATTTTTTGCATCATATTCATTTACAATAGTAAAAGTAGGACTAGATATTTCATCATCTAATCCAAAATATTTTAAAATCCCTTCTGTAAATTTAGTCTTTCCAGAACCTAAATCTCCTGAAAGAACAATAATAGAATGTTTATTTAATTTTTTTGCAAAAGATTTTGCGAATTCTATAGTGTCATTTTCACTATGAGAAATAAATTCGTACATAAAAAATCTCCTAATTATTTATTTAAGCATATTCTATATTAATATGTAGAAATTTGCAAGGTAAATTTAAGTTTTAATATTTTTTTGGTATATTAAATTAAGAATTATTAGAAAATTTATATATTTTTTCAAATTTGTCTTGTTTCTTGCTGTCGCTACGCTCCAAGACTGCGCGAAACTTCGAAAATTTTCAAAATATATAAATTTTCTCAAATTAATTGAAGTAAACTTAATGTAAAAAGATATTAAAACTAAAAAACGTCTTGAATATTGTATTTATTATTGTTAAACTAAAATTAGAAATATTTTTAGGGGGATTGTTTATGAAGAAAGTTTTAATAGGTTTGCTTATCTTACTAATTATAGAAATAATTGCAATAGGATGTTATTATTTCTTTTATGCTTCAATGCTACCTGCAAGTATAGAAGAAAATAGTTTGAATAATGTTAATGATATTCAAGATAATTAAAAGGGGAAAAGAATGAATCTAAAGAAAGTAAACCAAATATTTGGGTATTCACTATTTGCTATAGGAGTAATAAGAATTATTTATGTTATAATTGTTATGTTAAAGGCGTTTCAAAATGTTACAATAATATTTGCAGGTGGTAATGCAAGTCTAGAGTATTTTCCAGTATTATCTACTATAATTGGTTTTGCAGAAATGTTTCTGGCAATTGGCTCTGTTATAATGATAATTTTAAATTTAAGAAAAGGGCAGTTTAAAATAATAATTGGATATGGTGCAGGATTACTTGCATTATTAGTGGAATTAATAGTGCCATCCTTTTTAGCTATTATTTCAAGATTTATAGAATCATCCATTTATATGTGGGCAGGTAATAAAGTTGTTAAAGCTAATGCCGATTATAAAGGCGTAATAAAAACTAGTAGAAAAATTGTAAAAAATACTGATTGGTTCTATTCTAATAATAACGATATTCATAAAAAAGAAAATCAGATAAAAGAGGAAGTTCAAAAAGAACAAGTAAATCCAATAAAAAAGGAAATACCAATAAAAGAAGAAAATATAGAAGATGATTTTGAAAATGATGAAGATATAGGTAAAAAGGAAAAAATATTATTTGCTTTGCTATTTGGATTTATTGTAATAATATTAATTATATGTATAATTTTTGCAATAAACTTGTTAAATAAAGAAGATAATCAGCCTGAAAGTTATGTTTCTAATTATATTGAAAATTATTCAGATAGAGTAGAAGAAAAAGATAATAATTCAAAAGTTGAAATACAAATAGATGATAGACTTACACAAATAACAAATATATTTAACAATTGTAATACTGTAAAGCAAATGATTGCACAAGGTTATACAATGAGTGCATCAGCTAGAACAAACGGAATAACAATTTCTTCTAGTGGAAATGGATTATACTACACAGTTGAATTTGAATTGAATAATGATATTTTATCCACACAGATAGAATATGATAAGCAAGAGTACAGAAATAGTCTTATAAAATTATATTTGGCATTACCTTTAGTTGATAGTGTAGGACAAATGAAAGGCTATGCTGATAAAACACTTTTTAATGCATTGAATAAAGAAGAAGCCAAAAATTATACACTTGAAAATGAAGGAGTAGAAATAAAAAATGCACCAAATAGTAAAGATATAATTATTAGAGTTGATTTAAATAGTGATTTTTCTTTCTTGAATCAATAATACAATTGACAAAAAACGACATTGCATTTATAATCAAATTAGACCAAAAGAAAAAAGAAAAAGGAGGATGAAAAATGGGAATAGCAGCATTAGTTTTAGGAATTGTATCACTATTATTAGGATTTATACCAATATTTGGAATATTCTTTATAGTTCTTGCAATAGTTGGCTTAATACTAGGAATTGTAGACACTGTTAAAAAATCAAAAAACAAACAACCAAAAGGTGTTTCAATTGCAGGTATTGTATTATCTGCAATAGCCATTATAGTTATAGTTGCAACAACATTATTTTATGGAATAATTATTTATGGAGTAAGCCAATATAAAGAAAATAATTACAATGATTTTGATAGAGATTCACGTTTCAATGAATTGGAAGAAGATTTAGATGATTATTTCTCAAGATATTATGACGATTTTTATTATGATTATGACATATAATAAAACGATTATTAAAGAATAAGATTTTCTTATGTAGTTGAAAATCTTATTCTTGCTTTTTTTCTAAATATGAGATATTATAATTGATAGTAAAAATAGAGGAGTTTTAACTAAAAGTATGGAAGACAAGAAAAAGTTTATTAGAAATTTTAGTATAATTGCACATATAGACCATGGAAAATCTACACTTGCAGATAGATTAATAGAAATGACAGGTGTTCTTTCTAAAAGGGAAATGCAAGATCAAGTTTTAGATAACATGGATATAGAAAAAGAGCGTGGAATAACAATTAAATCTCAAGCTGTTAGAATGAAGTACAAGGCAAAAGATGGAAACATTTATGAGTTAAACCTTATAGATACTCCAGGACATGTGGATTTTAATTA
>CALXJR010000038.1 GCA_944388675.1 uncultured Clostridia bacterium | reverse complement strand
ATTACTAATGGATTTTCTTTGTATTTTTTTAGTAAGTCAACACCTATTTGAACATGAGTTCCTTCTATATCATGGTCTAGTGCTTTTCCTATATCATGTAATAGTCCAGCTCTTCTTGCAAGTTTTGGATCTAACCCTAATTCATCTGCCATTATCCTTGCTAAGTTTGATACTTCTATTGAGTGGTTTAATACATTTTGACCATAGCTTGTTCTATATTTAAGCTTTCCAAGTAAATTTACTAAATCTGGATGAAGTCCAATTGCTCCAGTTTCTAAGCAAGCTCTTTCTCCTTCTTCCTTAATAGTTTGTGCAACTTCCTCTTTTGCCTTTTCTACCATTTCTTCAATCTTTGCAGGATGTATTCTTCCATCCTCCATTAATTTTTCAAGAGCTATTCTTGCTACTTCTCTTCTAAGAGCATCAAATCCCGAAATAACTACTGCCTCTGGTGTATCATCTATTATTAAATCAACTCCAGTTAATGTTTCTAATGCACGAATGTTTCTTCCCTCTCTACCAATAATTCTACCTTTCATTTCATCATTTGGTAGTGGTACTATTGAAACAGTAGTTTCAGCTGTATGGTCTGCTGCACACTTCTGTATTGCATAACCAATTACTTCTCTTGCATTTTTTATAGATTCCTCTTTAACTTTTGCTTCTGCTGCTTTTATTAAGTTAGCTTTTTCTAATGTTAATTGTTTATCCATTTCTGATAGTAATTGTTGCTTTGCAGCATCTTTTGACAATCCTGAAATTCTTTGTAATTCTTGCATTTGAGCATCTAGAGTTTTGGTTATTTCCTGTTTTTGACTTTCTAAATCTTGTTTTCTATTTTCTAAATCTTGTTCTTTCTTTTCTAATTGCTCCAATTTATTTTCAAGATTTTCCTCTTTTTGTAGTAATCTTCTTTCTTGTTGTTGAACTTCGCCTCTTCTTTCTCTAACCTCATTGTCTAATTCATTTCTAGCATTAATAATTTCTTCTTTTGCCTTAAAAATTTCTTCTTTTTTCTTGTTTTCGGCTTCCTTTTGTGCTAGGTCTATTATTTTTTTAGCTTCGTTTTCCGCACTGCTTATTTTTGATTCTGCTATTTTTTTTCTTATCGCAATACCAACAAAGGTAAAAATAACTGCTGAGACTAGAAAAACGGCGATATTAATTATGATATCCATAATTCTTACCCCTCTTTCTATTAAATTTTCAATGTGCATAAAAAAGTATTACTTTTTATTAGTATATACTTTATCCTATTATATTTTATATTTATTATCGTGAACTGTCAAGTACTTTTTATAAGTAACATAATAGTTACAATTTATAACTATTAAAATTAAAAAGTTTGTATATTTGAATAATTTTCATGCAGTACGTAAATTGAAGCTAATCACTGGCAAGTCACAAGAAAATTTTAATCAATATACAAACTTTTTATATTATATATGAAATTATTTTATATATATATTTGGATCAACATTTTCTCCATCTTTTTTAATTTCAAAATGCAAATGTGTTTCATCCGCTACTTCAAATGTTGCTGTATTTCCAACAGTTGCAATTGTTTGTCCTTGTTTTACTTCTTCTCCTACACTTATAAATTCTGCTGTAAGCAAACTTGAATATATGCTTTCAAATCCATTTGCATGTTCTATTACAACTGTTAGTCCAAATCTTGGATCATTTTTAATTGATTTAATTGTTCCATCTGCTGAAGCTTTTACAATATCAGTTTTTTCTGCTTTATAATCTATTCCAAGATGAGTTGTCCATTCTTGCAGTGTGTTTGAATAAACTAAATTATCTTTTGAATAGTCTTTTATAATTTCTCCATCGACTGGTTTTGTAAATGTTGGATCTTTTACTACTGGTTCTTCTTTAGTTACATTTTCTTCTACATTTGTAGTTTCTTTACTAGTTTGTTCAGAGTTATCTAAGCTTTCTTCCTTTTCTTTAGTATTTGTATTTATAGATTTTTCTTCTTTAGTTTCTTGAACATTATTATCTTCTCTACTTTCACTTTCAATCTCATTTACCGTCTTTCCAATTGATGAACTTACCGCTTCTGAATTCTGTTCGTTTGTTATCATATTTATCATTTGTTTATCATTTTCCTGATTTAATATTTCGTAAGATTTACTAGAATCTATTTTTGCCTGTTTTGATAAACTGTTTGTATATAAAATATACGATAATATAAATGCTATAACTACTATTACAGCTATGCCTCCTATTATATACATACTTATATTAGTATTAGAATTTCTATTTTCTCTAAACCTTCTATTCATATTATTTCCTCCTTGATTTTTTATTAATATAAGTATTTCCACATTTTCTAAATTTATACAATTTTTAATGTACAAATATTTTTTTATTTTACTATAAATTCGTAATTTCTACTCCTGTATAAAAGTGTTTTATTATTTCTTCATAATTTTTTCCTTGTTTTGCAAGTGCATCTGCTCCAGTTTGGCTCATTCCAACACCATGTCCATAGCCTTTTACTGTAAATCTTATATTATCTCCATCAATTTCCACATTAAAATTTGCAGACCTTAAACCAAGGAGTGTTCTAACTTCAACACCAGATAGTTCTAGATTACCTATTTTTACAGTTTTTACCCTATTACCATTTGTATATTCTAATATTTTTATACAATCTGAAGAATTATAATCTATTGTAAAATCCGGATGTTTTTGTTTAATTTTCTGTTCAAATTCTTGTTTTGTAAATACTGCTTCTGATGCATATTGTGAATATGCTTCTTCTCCTGCAGTTTCTACACTTTGAAGATATGGTAAATCAGTTCCTCCCCAAACACTGGAAACGCCCTCTGTTTTTCCACCACTATTTGAGTGAAAAAAAGCATTTATTACATTTCCTTCATAAGTAATTACTTTACCTTGAGTTGAGTAAACCGCTGTTTCTATTTTATTCCAATTATTGTCTCTTTCTGATTCATCCCATCTATTCATTCTATCTTCTTTCGTTATCCATGCTTGGCAACAACCCGAATCATCACAAATATCCGCACCAGGATGTTTTCCTACATTATTTTTTATTGTATATATGGTGTATGTTCTTGCAACAATAGCCTGTGCCTTTAATGCTTCTTCAGCAAAGTTTGCAGGCATTTCTGCAGAAACTACTCCTAATAAATAATCATCTATATTTAATTCTTCTATTTGTCCTGTACTTGCATGTAAGAGTTTTATTGTTCCATACTGACTATATGTATATTCAGGCATATTTCCATCTGTATCCTCTACGTTATCTACTTGTATGTTTTGTTCTATTTCTTCAGATACATCTATTATTTTATTAAAACCTTGTGTAAATATTATTGGAATTAAAAAAGTTAAAAAAATTATACAAAATAAGATTATTATTACTTTTCTCATATATATTCCTCAAATAATTAATTTTTCTTTCATAGAATGTAAAATCTTTTTTTCTATCCTTGATACTTGCACCTGACTTATTCCTAATTTTTTTGCTACTTGAGCTTGAGTTTGTCTTTTATAATATCTCAAAATTACTATTTGTTTTTCTTTTGAATCTAATTCATTTATTAATTTATTGATTGTTATTTTGTCTGTAATAGCATTCTCCTGATTTTTGTTATCTGGAAGCATATCTTCAATGCTGATATCTTTTCCAGTTTTCTCATTATAGATAGGAGCATTTATTGATGTAACTACATTAGAAGAATTGATTTCTAAAGCTAAAGCAATATCTTCTTTTGAAATTTTTAAATTTTTCGCAAGTTCATCTATAGAAATTTCTTTTCCGTTTTTATTAAAATATTCTTTTTGTATCTGTTTTATTCTATATCCTAACTCTTTTACACTTCTGCTCACTTTTACCTTTCCATCATCTCTTATAAACCTTTTTATTTCTCCTAATATAAAAGGCACAGAATATGTAGAGAGTTGTACATTATAACTTACATCAAATTTTTTTATTGATTTTACTAATCCTAATGCTCCTATCTGATTTAAATCATCAATTTCATATCCTCTTCCAATAAATCTTTTAGCAATATTATAGACTAGCCCTAAATTATTTTTTACAAGGCTAGTCATTGCATCTTCATCTCCTTTTTGTGCCTTTAATATTTCATCATATGTGTTTTCATACATATTTTAAATACCTTCCTTTTGTTTGCTTTGGTTTGCAATTGACATATTTTCATTATTTTTATCATCTAGTGGAGTTATATATTTTTTCATAGTAACCTTTGTACCCATATTAGGAATTGACTCTATTTTAAGTTCATCCATAAAACTTTCCATTATAGTAAAACCCATTCCTGATCTTTCTAAATTTGCTTTAGTAGTATATAATGGTCTTTTTGCAAGTTCTATGTCTTCTATTCCTTTCCCATTATCTGAAACTTGTATCTCAATCCAATTACTTTTTAATTTACATTCCACTTTAACTATTCCTATTGTATTTTCATAGCCATGTATTATACAATTTGTAACAGCTTCTGAAACTGCTGTTTTTATATCTGCAAGTTCATCTATACTAGGATCTAGTTGTGATGCAAATGCAGCTACACTAATACGCGCAAAGGCTTCATTTGATGATTTGCTTACAAATTCCAATTTCATTTCATTATCATATATTCCCAACATTTTTTCCTCCGTACTCATATATTTCATTATCTTTTATAAGTGGTATTATTTTTAAGATTCCACTTATCTCAAATATTTTTTCTATTTGTTTATTAACATGACAAAGCTCTAAATTGCCTCCTAACATTCTTATTACTTTATACCTTCCTAGTAACATACCTATTCCTGCACTATCCATGAAAGATACGTTACTAAAATCAAATATAACTTTTCTAGGCATAAATCTCGTAATTTCATTATCAATTTTCCTCCTTAATTTTTTTACTACATTTTCGTCAATCTCTTCAGCAATTTTAATTGTTAATAGCTTGTCTTGTGGCACATAAATACATTCCACTTTTATTCCTCCTTTTCTTTTGTTATTATTAGTATACTCTGTTTACCATATTTTTCCAATAGCAAATATTGACTAGTTTTATCGATTTATGAGAAGTTTTCGACATAATTTGCAAATTTTTTTGCATAAGAAATACGCCCCTTTCGGAGCGTAAAATTTTGTTTCTATATGACAAAAAAAGTGTGTATATTTATTCAAATTTTCTTATGGCTTGATGCTTTTTCTTAAAAGTTATTTGCCATAACAAAAATTATTTTAAATATACACACTTTTACTAACCTGTCCCCAAAAACATCTATTAGATGCCTAAGTAAAACGTCCCCAAAAACACCCAAAACATCTATTGTTTATTTTTTAATTCTTCTATTGCTCTTTGCAATTGTGTATCTTCATTTTCTGTTAAATCTACTTCTATATCTGGTTTTATGCCAACTTTATTTATTTCATTGTGATTTGGCGTAAAGTATTCTTCTGTTGTTATTTTTATTCCACTTCCATCTGTTAGTGTATATAGAGTTTGGATTACTCCTTTGCCATATGTGTTTTTACCTATTATTGTTGCTCCATAATTATCTTTTAATGCTCCTGCTAGTATCTCTGAAGCACTAGCTGTTGCTTGGTTTACTAAGATTACAACTGGAATATCTTTTACTATTGGGTCATTTTCTGATTTTGTTTCTTCTTCTTTATCTTCTTTTTTAGACTTTGTTATTAAAATAGTTTCACCTTTATCTAAGAATAGATCTGCGATACTTGTTGCTTCATCCACTATTCCACCACCATTATTTCTTAAGTCTATTATTATGCTTTTTGCTCCATTATCTAATAATGATGTTAATTGCTCTTTAAAGCTAGAAGCAGTATTTGCATCAAATGAATCTATTTGTAGATAAGCTATATTGTTTTCTAACATTTCTGATGTAACATGTTCAACTGTTATTTTTTTTCTTATAACAGTTAGGTCTTTTTCTTCTTCATTTCTTTTAATTGTTATTGTTACACTTGTTCCTTCATCTGCTTTTAATACTTTTGTTGCTTCATCTAATTGTTCTCCAGTATATGCAACGCCATCTATTTTTTCTATTATATCTCCTATTTTTATTCCTGCTTCTTCTGCTGGAGATGATTTCATTACACCTACTACTAATATTGTATTATCAACTGTGTTATTTCCAACATATACACCTATTCCAACATATTCACTATTTGTTTCTTCAGTAAAATCTTTCATTTCTTCTTTTGTTAGATATTCTGTATATGGATCTCCTAAGCCTGCTACATATCCTTTTATTGCACCTTCTAGCATACTTTGTTCATCTATATCACCAATATATAGCTGATTAATCATTGTTTTAAAAGTATTTAATGTTTGCATTAAAGAATATTCATTTGAAGAACTAGAATCTGTACCGTTAGAATTTGATGTGTATAAATTATTGAATTTATTGTACATTACTAATGTTGTTATCATAAATGTTATTAAAGCTGTTAAAACAATTGTCATTAAGATTCTATAAATCTTTTGTCCTCTTTTTTTGTCTTCCATGTCTTTTTCCTCTCAATATATTATACTTTGTATTTTTTAATTTATTACAGAATTTTCATCTACTTGTGCATTTGTATCTTGAGTATTTGCTATTTCGTTGTTTTGTGATTCATTTTTTATTTCTCCATTTAAATATGGAATTGGATCTACAACTTCTCCATCTTTTCTTACTTCAAAATGTAAATGTGGTCCAGTTGAATTTCCAGTAGAACCTACAAGCATTATTACATCTCCTTGTTTTACTGGAGTACCTACACTTGTTTTTATTTCCTGCCCATGTCCATATAATGTTATTAATCCATCTCCATGGTATATCATAACACAATTTCCATAACCACTCATTTGGGCTGCGTAAACTACTATTCCGTCAGCAGCAGCAACAACTGGTGCTCCGAAACCAGCATTTCCTATATCTATTCCATCATGGTATTTATATACACCTTGTATAGGATGTAATCTATTACCATATGGTGATGTTATATATGTACCTTCTTTTGCAATTGGCCAAATCATAACTCCACCTGTAAATTGTATAGCTAGTCCTGTTCCATAATTATATGCTGCTTGTATTTGCCTTTCTATTTCTGCTTGTTCTGCTTTAAATTGCTCAATTTGTTCTTGTAATTTTTTTTCTTCATCTGTTAATTTAGACATATAATTTTCCTGGACCATTTTATTGTTTTCCATTAAAATTTGCATTTGACCAGCTTTTGCTTTTGCAACTCTTAAGTCTGTTTCTTGAGTTTCTTGTTCTGCTTTTTGTTTCTCTATTTCTTGACTTTGTGATTCTAATTCATTTAATAAGTCTGTATCAAATTCAATTATCTGTTCTAACATGAAATATCTAGATATAAAGTCAATTAAATTTTTAGAATCTAACAAGACGTCTAAATATGTAGAATCTCCATCTTCGTATAGTGCCACAATTCTTGTCTTTAACAATTTTTCTTTTTTATTGTATTCATTTTCTAAATTTGCTAAATTGTTATTAGTTGTTTCGATCTGCTGTTCTAAACTATTTATTTGATTTTGTAGTTCATTATATTGATTTTGATATTCTGTAATTTGATCATCTAATTCTTGTATTTTTTGTACTGATGCTGTTAATTCACTTTGTACATATTCTAATCTATTATTAGATTCTGTTAATTTGTTTTCAATTTCTTGCTGTTTTTCCCCAAGAGTCATATTTGTTTCAGTATTTAAACTGTTTGTATTTTCATTATTTGTAACTTCACTATCAGTTATTTCATTGTTAGAAAAAACATTTATAGAAAAAGTTACTAATAGTAAACATATAATGAATAGTGTTAGTATTTTTTTTCTCATAAATGCTCTCCCTTCTATTTATTTTATTAATGATATATTAAACTTGGATGACTTGTATATTGTAATGGATCAACTCTATAACCTTTACTACTTCCACCTATATATACTTCATAATGTAAGTGTGGTCCGGTTGTAACTCCTGTATTACCAGAAATAGCAATTTGCTGTCCTGTACTTACTACATCACCTGCTTTTACATTAAATGATGATAGATGTCCAAATGCTGTATAGTAACCATTTCCATGATCAATCTTTATATAATTTCCATATCCAGAAACATAACCTGCTAAAATTACTTTGCCACTTGCTGGTGCATATACAGGAACATAACTTACTCCTATATCTATTGCTCCATGGTTTGTTGATGCTCCTGCTGTTGGTGCAGTTCTATTTCCAAATATTGATGTTACTATATTGTAGCTATATGAAAGTGGCCATTCTAAAACTCCTTGGAAACTACCTTCATATTTACCATTTGCTGCATTATTTGCTGCTTCTTGTTTTCTAATTTCATCTTGAGCGTCATCTATTGCATCTTCAAATTCTTGTATTTGTTTCTCTAATTTTTTTTGGTCTTCAGATAAACTATCTATTACTTTTTGTTTTTCTGCTTGTAAGCTCTTTAACTCTGTACTTTTCTTTTCTTGCTCTGCTTTAACAGTTTGTACTTCTGCTCTATTTGATTCAAGTTCTGCTTTGTCTGATTGCAATTGTTCCTTCTTTTCTTCTAATTCGTTTATTAGTGATGTATCTGCCTCAACTATTTGTTGTACTATCGAATAGCTCGATAAGAAGTCAAATAGATTTTCTGAGTTGAATAAAACATCTAAATAATAAGTATCTCCTAATTCATATAATGCAACCATTCTTTCTTTTAATAGGTTGTCTTTTTCTTCTATTTCTTCTTCTTCTTCTTTTATTTCATTCTCTTTAGCAGATATTGAATCATTTAATTCATCTAATTGAGCATTTAAAGAATCTAATTGTCTTTCAGCTTCTGCTACTTGTCCTTTTAAATCTTCTAATTCATCTTCTGCACTATCTTTTTGTGAATTTATATCATCTAGTTGGTCTTCTGCTTTAGATTTTTTATCATTTAATTCATCTATATCACTCTGACTTACTGCATAAACATTTAAAACAAGTGAAAATATTAATACCAGTGATACTGTAGCTGTAAATAATGTAACCAATATTTTTTTTCTCATAGGTTATTCTCCTTTTTATTTTTATTACTTCATTATACCTGTAAATATTTTCTCATCGAGATTGAACTTCCTAGTGCACCTATTCCAATTCCTAGTCCTAAATATACTATTATTAATAATGATATCATATCTGAGAATCCTAATAAGCTCATTCCCATGCTGTTTAATAATGTTGAACTTGCCATTGCATTAGAAATTAAGCTATATGCTATTCCTAATATTACTATTGATATTATAGCTGCTGTTATACCTATTATTATACCTTCTATAATAAATGGCCACCTAATAAAACTGTCTGTAGCTCCAACATATTTCATGATTGATATTTCTTTTCTTCTTGCATGTACTGTTAATTTTATTGTATTTGCAATAATAAATATTGATATTAAAATTAATAAAGTTAATATAACTGCTGAAACTACTCTTACACCATTAGCAATTGCAACTAAACCTTTTATTGTAGAATCTTTGCTTTCTACATTGTAAACATTTTCTAAGCCATTTAATTGTTCTATAACTTGATCACTTAAATTTAAATCTGTTAGTGTTACAATATATGAAGCTCTAAATGGATTATCTTCGTCCCAACCTGCAAGTAGTGCTTGTTTATCTTTTAGTTTTTCTCTTACTTGATTTAGTGCTTCTGCTTCTGATATAAAAGTTACTGTATTAACGCCTTCTATTTGTCTTATTTGTTCTCCTAATTGTGTAACTTGTGTGTCTGTTGCCTCTTTATCAATAAATACTTGAATTCCTTGTTGTTCCTCTAAAGTTTCTACTGCATTATTTAAATTTTGTATAATCATAAAGAACAAGCCAAAAATCAACATGGTTGCACACATTATTGCAAGTGAAGCACCTGATGATTTTTTGTTATGAAATACATTTCTAAATCCTTCTCCTAATAAATATCCTATTATACTATGCTTCACCGTCATACCCACCTTTTTTATCACTTATTATATTTCCGTTTTCTATACGAATAACTCTTTTGTTCATTCTATCTACTATATCTTTTGCGTGTGTTGCAACAACTAAGGTTGTACCTCTTAAATTAATTTCGTTTAATAATCTCATTATATCCCAAGCTGTATCTGGGTCTAAGTTTCCTGTTGGCTCGTCTGCAATAAGCATTGCTGGATTATTAACTAGTGCTCTTGCTAGAGCTACTCTTTGTTGCTCTCCTCCTGATAGTTCATTTGGATATACATTTGCTTTATCTGAAAGGCCAACCATTGATAATACCATTGGTACTTGCCTTCTAATGTGTTTTGGTGTTGCTCTTACTATGTACATTGCAAATGCAACATTTTCAAACACAGTCTTATCTGGCAATAATCTGAAGTCTTGGAAAACAACTCCCATACTTCTACGTAAATATGGAACTCTTTTTGGTTTTAAAAATGTTGTATCTCTTCCATTTATTATAATATTTCCTGATGTTGGTTCTTCTTCTTTTAATATTAATTTTATTAATGTTGATTTTCCTGAACCAGAACTACCAACTAAAAATGCAAAATCTCCTTTATTTATCACAAAGCTTGCATTATGTACCGCTTCTGTTCCTGTATCATATACTTTAGAAACATTTCTAAATTCTATCATTTATATCTCCCTGCCTATTTTTTCTAATTTATAGTTATTTTAATTACTCTTATTCTTAATAATCATATCAATAAACGACATTAATTGCAATACCGTTTTTGCAATTAATATAGCAAAATAAGTCTCTTTTCCCGCTTATCTTGCTATTTTCTCTCTTTTTTAGCACTTTTTAAAATTCACAAAAAATTCACAATTTTCTTTATTTTTTTACTATTTCTATTATTGAATCACAATCTATTTTAAAATATTTCATTAATTCTTCTGCTCTTCCAGATTCTCCAAATGTATCTTTTATTCCCATTCTTATTACTTTTACTGGGTAATTTTCAGATAGGACTTCACAAACCGTACTTCCTAAACCTCCATATATGCTATGGTCTTCTACTGTTATAATTTTCTTTGTTTCTTTTGCACATCTAATTAATAATTCTTTATCTATTGGTTTTATTGTGTGCATATCTATTACTCTTACATTTATTCCTTCTTTTTCTAGCTTTTCTTTTGCTTTTAGTGCTTCTGAAACTGTTACACCTGTTGCAATTATGCTTGCATCTGTTCCATCTCCTATTTGTATTCCTTTTCCTATCTCAAATTTTATATTATTTTCTTTTACAAATTTTTCATCATATATTATTGGTGTAGCAAGTCTACAAAGTCTTATATAAAATGGTCCTTTTATTTTTGAAACTTCTTTAATTACCCATTTTGTTTGTATATCATCTGATGGACTTATTACTCTCATGTTAGGAAGCATTCTCATCATCCCAATATCCTCTAACATTTGGTGTGTTGCTCCATCTTCTCCTACTGTTATTCCTGCATGAGTCGCACATATTTTTACATTTGCATTTGTATGAGCTATTGTGTTTCTTACTTGATCATAACTTCTTCCTGCTGCAAATACTGCAAATGTACTGGCATATGGAATTTTACCAAATGTACTTAGTCCTGCTGCTGTTCCCATCATATCTTGTTCTGCAATTCCAATATCAAAAAATCTATCTGGAAACTTTTTTGCAAATAGAGCAGTTTTAGTAGCAGATGAAAGGTCTGCATCTAGTACCACTACATTTTCATTTTCTTCTCCAAGTTCAACTAAAGCTTCTCCATAACTTTGTCTTGTTGCTATTTCTTTATCTAAAACCATATTTTTTCCTCCTTACCAGGTAATTCAAAAATATTATTCTCTATTTTGTCTGCTTCTAGTTTAAGTTCTTTCATTGCTCTATTATATTCTTCTTCATTTGGTGCTTTTCCATGCCACTCTGCTTTATTTTCCATAAATGAAACACCTTTACCTTTAATTGTCTCAGCAATTATTATACTTGGCATACCTTTTGTTTGTTTTGCTTGCTCGAAGCTTGATATAAGCATTTCTACGTCATTACCATTGCACGAAATTACATTAAATCCAAAAGATTCCCATTTACTTCTTAAACAATCTAATGCTTTTACTTCTTCTACAGTTCCATCTATCTGTAATCCATTAAAATCTAAAATTACACATAAATTATCTAAATGATATTTATTTGCAGTCATTGCAGCTTCCCAAATTTGCCCTTCTTCTATTTCTCCATCTCCTAATATGCAATAAATTCTACAACCAAGACTATCCATTTTAGATGCAATTGCCATACCATTTGCAATTGAAAGTCCTTGTCCTAATGAACCTGTAGACATATCTAAGCCTGGTAATTTTTCCATATCTGGATGACCTTGAAGTCTGCTTCCTAATTTTCTGAATGTTTTTAGTTCTTCTTTTGGTATATATCCTTTCTCTGCTAATGCTGCATATAATGCTGCAACAGCATGTCCTTTAGATAATACTAACCTATCTCTTAAATTTGATTTTTCATCTTTTGAATCAATGTTCATTTGGTTAAAATATAATACTGCCATAATATCTGCTATGGATAAGGCTCCTCCTGGATGCCCTGAACCTGCTTCATATACTTGCTCTATTATGCTAATTCTAATGTTATTTGCAATTTTTTTAAGTTCTTTAATATCTGTAAGTTTCAAAAAATACCACACTCCTTTTCTATGAGGTATTATATTTAAAATTCAGTTTTTAGTCAATATTAAATTTTGCCCAGAA
>CALXJR010000037.1 GCA_944388675.1 uncultured Clostridia bacterium | reverse complement strand
ATCTATAGCAACAGGAATAGTACTTTATGAATATGTAAGGCAAAAACTTTTAAAGTAAAATGTAAAAAAATGTCATAAAGTGCAAGACGGTTTAAAGTTTTGAAACTTGAAAAAAATGTAAAAAAGTAGTATAATTAAAAGTATCCTATAAAGGAAGTACAAAAGGGAGGTAAAGTCCAATGCCAACAACTACACAGGAAGCCAAAGAACAAGGGTGGAGCATTGTCGGTAAGCCTACCGATGAACAAGAAGCCAATAGTTTAGCAGGCTTTCTGAAGGAGCGACTGCCTGTTTCTACGACAGTAGTTCCGTCGGCAACTGAGGGATTGTTTTCTGTCTGGTGTAAAAGCAGACTTGCCAAATAGGAAGGAAGCTTAGGTTAGACAGAAACTCCCTACCGCTGGTGCCATGAATTTGGCACCAGCGGTTCCTTTTATCTATATATTAAAATTCACAATTATTTGGTGTTCTTGGGTAAGGAATAACATCTCTAATATTTTCCATTCCAGTAATGTACATAAGTAATCTTTCAAAACCAAGACCAAAACCAGAATGTATATTAGAACCATATTTACGTAGCTCTAAATACCAATATAATTGGTCTGTATCAATTCCCATATCTTTCATACGAGAAACTAATTTATCATAATTTTCTTCTCTTTGTGAGCCGCCCATAATTTCTCCTGCACCTGGAACTTCAAGGTCAACTGCTGCAACAGTTTTTCCATCTGGGTTAACCTTCATATAGTAAGACTTAATATCTTTAGGCCAATTCTTTACAAAAACAGGACCATTATAATATTCTGTAATATACTTTTCATGCTCTTTTGCTAAATCTCCTCCATATTCTGGAGTAAATTCCCATTTTCTATCTGCTTTTTTTAATAAATCAATTGCCTCTTTATGGTCAATTCTAACAAAGTTTGAATTAATTAATCTATGTAATTTGTCAATTAATCCTTTTTCTACAAATTGGTCACAAAAAGCAAGTTCTTCAGGACATTTTTCTAATACTTCTTTTACAATATATTTTAAGAAATCTTCCTCAATATCCATTAATTGTTCTAAATCACAGAAAGAAATTTCAGGCTCAATCATCCAAAATTCATTTGCATGAGTTTTAGTATTAGAATCTTCTGAACGAAGAGTAGGTCCAAATGTATAAATTTTACCAAAAGCTGCTGCAAAAGTTTCACCATGCAATTGTCCAGAACCTGTTATAAAAGCTTTTTTTCCAAATATATCTTGAGAAAAGTCTGTTTTTCCATCTTTAGTAGGAAGTGGTTTATCTAAGTCTAATGTTGTTAATTTAAACATTTCTGCAGAGCCTTCACAATCTGCACATGTTATAATTGGGGTGTTTACATATACATACCCATTATTTTGAAAATATTCATGTATTGCAAAAGCTGCAATACTTCTAATTCTAAATACTGCACTAAAAGTATTAGTCCTTGGACGTAAATGTGCAACAGTTCTTAAGAATTCAAAAGAGTGTCTTTTCTTTTGAAGAGGATAACTTGAGTCTGATAAATTAAATATTTCAACAGAATTTGCATGCATTTCAAATTCTTGTTTTGCATTTTCTGTTTTTACAATTTTTCCTTTTACTATAATTGTAGAACTAATAGTAATTTTTTTTACTTCTTCAAAATTAGAAAGAGAATCAGTAAATACAACTTGTAAATTTTTGAAAAATGATCCATCATTTACTTCAATAAAGCCAAAAGCTTTAGAATCTCTTAAAGTTCTAACCCATCCAGAAACTTCTACATCTTTGTCAATATAATCAGATGTTTTACGATATAAATCTTTAATTATTACCTTTTCCATAATAACATCTCCTTTATTTATTCAAATTAGAATAAATTATACATTGATAATGTGAAAAAATCAAGGAATATTTGAGTAAAAGATTGAAAAAATAGGAAAATTAAGGTAAAATTATATTTGTAATTAAATGGGGAGAAATAAGTTTTATGAAAAAAAATAAAAAATTATATGTAGTACTAATAGGATTTATTATTTTGATAACAGCATGTTCTATAACAAAATTAATGCAAAATGATACATTCTTTACAATAGCAACAGGAAGAGAAATAATAAATAATGGTTATGATAATATAGACCATCTAACATGGCATGAAGGACTTAGTTTTTATAAATTAAGATGGGCTTTTGATGTAACAATTGCTACATTATTTAATAATTTTGGATTTACTGGTATATATGTTTTTATAATTCTAATTGCTGTAATTACAATGATATTATTGTTTTTTACATTAGTGAAGAAAAAAAATAGTGTATTATTATCATTTATAGGAACAATGTGTTCAGCATTATTAGTTACAAGTGTAGGAACTTTTACTGGAAGAGCACAAATTATTTCATATTTACTATTATTGTGGGAAATATTTGTATTAGAAAGATTAATAAGTACAAACAAGAAAAGATATTTTGTATATTTATTTATAATATCTGTATTAATAGTAAATTTTCATGCTTCAGTTTGGATGATGACAATTATTTTAATATTACCATATTTAGCAGAAGCTATAATTAATAAATTTGTAAAAAAACAAATTAGAATTACAACAGAAAACATAGAAATAAAATCACTAATAATTGCGATAATAATACTATTCTTAGGAAGTTTTATATCACCAATAGGTATTTATACATATTCTTATATGTTTAAAGTTATGGGGGGATTATCAACTGAATTTATAGCCGAATTACAAACAAGTAACATATTGCAGTCTATTGGAATGTCTGTGATGTTAGTAATATATACTGTTATTGCTTTATCTACAAAAACCAAAATAAAAGTTAGAGACTTATGTTTATTTTTTGGATTATTTATTATGGCAGTACTTGCTAGAAGAAACCAAACTTTTTTATTCATAATAGGAATGATTCCATTAGTAAACTTAGTAAATGAATTTTTTGTAACATATGATAATGAACATTTATTAGACAAATTAACAACAAAAATTACAAAAACAAAAAGTTTAATAATAATAGCATTATTAATAATAGTAATGATTTTACCTAGTATAGTTAGAAGAGTAAAAGAAGACTATGTTGATAAATCTAGTTATCCTGTAGATGCTACTGAATTTATAAAAAATAATTTAGATTATGAGAATATGAGAATATTTAATCATTTTAATTTTGGTAGTTATTTAGAATTAAATGGTATAAAGGCATTTGTAGATTCTAGATCAGAAATATTTTGTGAAGAATTTAACAATACAGAAGTTCTTCAAGATTGGCTAGATGTTTATGAATGCAAAGTTCATTATGATGATATTTTCGATAAATACAATATTGATTATGCTTTAGTATATAATACGGAAAGAATAAATACATATTTAAATAAGGATGTAGATTATACAAAATTGTATGAGGATGATTATTTTTCAATATATGAACGCAAATAATATGGACTTTTTAGAGAAAAAGTTATAAAATATATAAGCATATGAGTTACAGAAAGGATTGAATAAAAATGGCAAATGAATATAGGAATCACAATTGTGGGGAATTAAATATTAATAATGTAGGAGAAGAAGTTAAATTAGCTGGTTGGGTTCAAAGAATCAGAAACCTTGGAGGAATGACATTTATAGACTTAAGGGATCAATATGGAATAACACAAATAACAATTTCTAATGAATCACTAAAAGAAAAAATGAATCAAATTTATACAGAATGTGTTATATCTGTGGAAGGAAAAGTTGTAGAACGTTCAAATAAGAACAAAAAGATTCCAACAGGAGAAATAGAAATAGAAGCAAAAGATATAAAAATATTAGGAAAATGTGAGCCAACACTTCCTTTTGAAATAAATTCTGAAAAAATAGATATATTGTCTGTAAGAGAAGATTTAAGACTTGAATATAGATATTTAGACTTACGTAATAATAAAATACATAATAATATATTACTTCGTTCTAAAATAATGAAAACAATTAGAGATAAAATGGATGAAATGCAATTTTCAGAAATACAAACTCCAATACTTGCAAATTCATCACCAGAGGGAGCAAGAGACTTTTTAGTACCTAGTAGACTACATCCTGGAGAATTTTATGCACTTCCTCAAGCACCACAGCAATTTAAACAATTATTAATGATTTCTGGGTTCGATAAATATTATCAAATAGCACCATGTTTTAGAGATGAAGACCCAAGAGCAGATAGGGCACCAGGAGAATTTTATCAAATTGACTTTGAAATGTCTTTTGCAACTCAAGAAGATGTATTAAAAGTAATTGAAGAATTAGTAACTACTGTATTTACTAAGCACACAAATTGGAAAGTTTGTAAAGCCCCATTTGAAAGAATTACATATAAAGATGCAATGGAAAAATATGGTATAGATAAACCGGATTTAAGAAATCCTCTAATAATACAAGATGCAACAGAGATCTTTAAAGATAGTGAATTTAATGCTTTTAAAGGACAAACAATAAAAGCAATAGTAGTTCCAAACGGAGCAGTTCAAGGAAGAAAATTCTTTGATAACATGACAGAATATGCCGTTAATGAGTTAGGAGCAAAAGGTTTAGCATGGACTAAGATAGAGCAAGGAAAAACTCCTCAGGGTGGAATTGCAAAATTTATTACAGAAGATATATTAAAAGGTCTAGAAGAAGAGCTAGGAGTAAAGGAAAACGATAGTATATTCTTTATAGCAGATAAACTTGAAACAGCTCAAAAGATAGCAGGAGGAGTAAGAATAGAACTTGGAAAAAGATTAGACTTAATTGAGAAAAATGTATATAAATTTTGTTTTATAGTAGATTTCCCAATGTATGAATACAATGAAGATGAACAAAAAATAGATTTTAACCATAATCCATTTTCAATGCCACAAGGTGGAATTGAGGCATTACAAAACAGCAATCCTCTTGACATTTTAGCATACCAATTTGATTTAGTAGGAAATGGCTATGAAATGGCATCAGGAGCTGTAAGAAATCATGATTCAGAATTGATGGTAAAAGCATTTGAAATTGCAGGTTATTCAGAAAAAACAGTAGAAGAAAAATTTGGTGCATTATATAAAGCATTTAAATATGGAACCCCACCACATGCTGGTGCAGCATTGGGACTTGATAGAATGATAATGTTAATAGAAGATGTACAAAACATAAGAGATGTAATTGCATTTCCAAAAAATAAAAAAGCAAGAGATGTTATGATTAATACACCAAGCAAAGTTGAAGACTATCAATTAAAAGATGTACACATAAAAATAGATAATGAAAAATAATAAAGAGAGCAGGTGGTTATATGGAAAATGAAGAAACACTTGCAAAAAGAATCGAAGAATTAAATCAAAAATTAGACGAGATAATAGATGAACAAAAAAATATAAAAAAACAAATTTCTAAAAATAATAATGTAATAATGAAAAGAATAAATAAATTACAGGAATATAATGAAATAGATGATATGAGAACAATTCGCTTAGATGAGCATATAAACAAAATTGCAAAAGTAATTTTAGAAATAGAAAAAAGGCTATATTGATATTTAATATCAATATAGCTTTTTTGGTTTTGGGTGTTTTGGGGGACGTGTCACTTGAACATCTTTTAGGTGTTTTTGGGGACAGTTCCTAAAAATTTTTTAGTTACTTTAATGACCTGTCCCCAAAAACACCATTTAGCTGCATTTGTGACACGTCCCCAAAAACACCCAATACAAAAAAACATCTTTTATTTTTCTAAAACACTGGATTTTTATATATACTTATGCTAAACTATAAATCATATTAGAAAAATCTTAAAATAATATTAAAAAAGAGGTAAAAATGTTAAAATTTTATATAGCTTTATATACAGCAAAAATAGTAAGAATAATGTTAAAAATTTTAGGAAGAAAGGCAAGCTTTTTTCCAGGAAGAGTTGCAATAACAATCTGTAAAGACTTTCTTGGTAAGGTAGATAAACCAAAACAAATAATAGGAGTTACAGGTACAAATGGTAAAACAACAGTATGTAATTTAATAATAGATGCATTAAAACAAAATAATTATAAAGTTTTAGATAACAGTTTTGGTTCAAATATAGATGCTGGAATAGCAGCTTCTTTTATTGCAGGGGTTAATATAATAAATAAAACAAAATATGATATAACTGTGCTTGAAATAGATGAAAGAAGTTCTCCAAAAATATTTCCTTATGTGAAGCCAACATATTTAATTTGTACTAATTTATTTAGAGACTCTATTAGAAGAAATGCACATCCGGAATTTATACTAAACATATTAAATAAAAATTTACCAGAGCAAACAAAGTTAATATTAAATGCAGATGATTTAATTTCTAGTTCATTAGGAAGTACAAATGAAAAAATATATTTTGCAATAGATAAACTAGATACAGATAAAGAACAATGTGATAATATAATAAATGATGTTAGAATTTGTCCTAAATGCCATTCTTTATTAAAATATAATTATGTAAGATATCATCATATAGGAAATGCATATTGCCCAAATTGTGGATTTAAATCACCAAAACCTAATTATGAAGTAACAAAGATAGATTATAAAAATAATAATATTACAGTTTCTATAAGTACAAAAGGAACAAAATTAATTAGCAAATACAGATTAATATCAAATAGCATTTTTAATATTTATAATATGATAGCTGTAATTTCATTATTAAGTGAGTTAGGTATAGATATAGAAAAAATACAAAACTTTTTTGAAAAAGAAAAGATAATAGAAAGTAGGTATAACAAAGAAGAAGTTGATGGTATTAAAATAATAAGCCATATGGCAAAAGGACAAAATCCAATTGCTTGTTCATGTGTGTTTGATTATATAAGAAATGAAAAAGGGAAAAAGGAAATAATCTTATTATTATTTGATTTGTTTGATTCGAAAGAATCATCAGAAAATATAACTTGGTTATATGATTGTGATTTTAAATTTTTAAATTCGGACGATATTGATAAAGTAATAATAGGAGGTCCTAGAGCAGAAGACTTCTATTTAAGACTTCTTTTAGCAAATGTTCCGAAAGAAAAATTAGCCTTTACAGAAGAAATAGATAATACAATCAATTATTTATCTTTAGATAAAAGTAAAGACATATATATTTTGTTTGAATTATATGATGAAGAAATTGCCAAAAATTTAAGAAGAAAAATAGAAATAAAAATAAAGGAAAAAGAGGGAGGTGTATCTTAATGTTAAAAATAGAGGTTCTTTTTCCGGAAATATGTAATTTGTTTGGAAATCCATTTAATGTAAAATATTTAAAAAATTCTGTAAAAGATGTAGAAGTAATAAATACACAATTAACAGATACACCCAAATTTTTAAGCGAAAAAGTAGATATGATATATATGTCACCTATGACAGAAAGTTCGCAAGAGCTTGTAATAGAAAAGTTAAAACCATACAAAGAAAATATAAAAAAATTAGTACAAGAAGGACAGTTATTTTTAATTATAGGAAATGCTTTAGAAGTATTTGGAAAATACATAGAAAATGAGGATGGAACAAAAATAGATGGACTTGGAATAACAAATTTATATGCTAAAAGAGATATGATGCATAGATTTAATTCATTATTTTTAGGAAAAATCGAAGATATAAAAATTGTAGGGTTTAAATCTCAATTTGCAATGTCTTATGGAGATAACAGTAATAACTATGTATTTGATGTAATTAAAGGAAATGGCATAAATAAAGAATCTAAATATGAAGGAATACGTATAAATAATTTTATAGGTACATATGTATTAGGTCCATTATTAATATTAAATCCATATTTTACAAAATATATTTTAAAAATAATGGGAGTAGAAAATGTTAAACTGCAATATGAAAAAGAAGCAATTGAATGTTACGAAAAACGCCTAAAAGAGTTCGAAAATGCTGATACAAAATATGATTAATATATTAAAACTTATAATAAAGAAAGAAGGATTTTTATTATGGAAGAAAAGAAAATTTTTGAAGAATATGAATCAGAAGTAAGATCTTATTGTAGAATATTTGATGAGGTATTAGATTATGCAAAAGGTTCAATTATTAAAGATATTAATGGAAAAGGATATATAGATTTTTTTTGTGGTGCAGGAGCAGTAAATTATGGACATAACAATGATTATATAAAAGAAAAAATAATAAAATATTTACAAGATGACAGAATCATGCATGCACTAGATATGTATACACAAGCAAAACATGATTTTATAGAATATTTTGAAAAAGAAATATTATTGCCAAGAGGATTAAATTATAAAATACAATTTCCTGGTCCAACAGGAACAAATGCAGTAGAAGCAGCTTTAAAACTTGCAAGAAAAGTAAAGAAGAGAAGTAATATTTGGTGTTTAATGGGATGCTTCCATGGAATGACATTAGGTTCTTTAGCATTAACAAGTGATAAAGAAAGTAGAAATGGAGCAGGTGTTAGCTTAAATGATGTAACACATATTCCCGCACCATATATGTTTAAAGAATTAGATACAATAAAATATATGCAAACATTATTAGATGATGACCATTCAGGAGTAGAAAAACCAGCAGCATTAATAATAGAAACTGTTCAAGCAGAAGGTGGAATTTGGGTATTTGATAAGCAATGGCTTAAAGATGTACGTAAATTCTGCACAGACAATGACATATTATTAATAGTAGATGATATACAAGTTGGTTGCGCAAGAACTGGAACATTTTTCTCTTTTGAGAGAGCTGGAATAATACCAGACATAGTAGCACTTTCAAAATCAATTGGTGGTTATGGAATGCCTTTTGCTTTAACACTTATAAAACCAGAGTTAGATATTTGGAATCCAGGAGAACACAATGGCACATTTAGAGGAAATCAACTTGCAATAGTTGCTGCAAAAGCGGGACTTGAATTTATGAAAAATAATAATATAGAAAAAGAAGTACAAAGAAAGGAAAAAAGTGTAAAAGAATTTTTAGAAAAACAAATTAAGCCTTTAAATAAGAAATTTGAAATAAGAGGAATAGGCTTAATTTGGGGAATAGAAACACATAATGGAGACTTAGCAAAGAAAATATCATCACAATGTTTTAAAAATGGACTAATAGTTGAAAGAGCTGGAAGAAACAATTCTGTTGTAAAACTAATGCCAGCATTAACAATAGATGATGACACACTTATGAAAGGCTTAAATATATTAAAAGAAACAATAAAAAATATCGCCCAATAGGGACGTTACTTTTGGTGCGAAAATTTTAAAGCTTTAATAATAAAAAGTTGATATATTTTGAAAATTTTGAGGTTTCGCGCAGTATTTTGGAGCTATAGCTCCAGCAAGAAACCGATAAAATTTGAATAAATATATCAACTATTTTAATTTAGATTACACCATATTGCCTCAAAAGTAACGTCCCTATTGGGCGATATTTTCTGAATGAGAGCTATTGAAAAAATACTTGTAATATGATATAAATATAAAATAAAAGGCAAAATTAAAAACACTTGAAAAAACAAGTGGAAGGGAAGAAATAAAAAAACAATGAAAAATATTAAAGACTTTAGTCTAGAAGATTTAAAACAAGAGATGTTATCTATAGGCGAAAAAACATTTAGGGCAGAGCAAATATTTAAATGGCTATATGTAGATAAAGTAAAAAGCTTTGATGAAATGACAAATCTATCTTTAGACTTAAGAGAAAAACTAAAAGAAAATTATAGTATATGCAATTATAAAATTTTAAAAAAACTAGAGTCTGTAGATGGAACAAAAAAATATTTATTTGATATATTAGATGGAAATGCAATAGAATCTGTACTAATGGAATATCATTATGGAAAATCTATATGTGTTTCTTCACAAGTTGGATGTAAAATGGGATGTAAATTTTGTGCATCAACCGGAATTCCATTTATAAGAAATTTAAGTTCTGGTGAGATAGTAGAACAAATTTTAGCAGTAGAGCAAGATACTGGAGAAAAAATATCTAATGTTGTATTTATGGGTATAGGAGAACCATTAGATAATTACGACAATGTAATAAAAGCAATTAGAATAATAAATAATCAAAAAGGTCTAAATATTGGAGCAAGGCATATAAGTATTTCAACAAGTGGAATAGTACCAAGAATATATGACTTAGCAAAAGAAAATATTCAATGTACATTATCTGTTTCTTTACACGCAAGTAATGATGAAACAAGATCAAGTATGATGCCAGTAAATAATAGATATAATATAGAAGAATTATTAAAGGCATGCAAAGAATATATAAAAATTACTAATAAAAGAATTTCATTTGAATATGCATTAGCAAAAGATAACAATGATAACTTAGAAGATGCAAAGGAACTTGTTAAACTGTTAAAAGGAATGTTATGTCATGTAAATTTAATACCAATTAATAAAATAGAAAACGGAAAGTTTACAAAAAGTTCAAATGAAAATATAATTAAATTTAGAGACTATTTAAATGACCATGGAATAGTGGCAACAATAAGAAGAGAGTTAGGTTCGGACATAGATGCTGCATGTGGACAACTAAGGAGAAAAAATTTAGATAGGAATGTTTAATAAATCTGATAATCGGAGGGAAGTATGCAAGTATTTGCCAAAACAGATATAGGAAGAGAAAGAAAATTAAATGAAGATTATTATTATGCTGCAAAACCAGATGATAAAATAAAATTATTTATATTAGCTGATGGAATGGGTGGCTATAATGGTGGCGAAGTAGCTAGCAAAATGGCAGTTGAAACTGCCAAAAGCTATATAGAAAAGCATTTTAATAAAAATAAAGGAACAAAAGAATTAATTGAAGAATTATTAAAAGAAGCAATTAAATATGCTAATGAAACTGTGTATAAGAAATCAATTTCTAAAAAAGAATTAAATGGAATGGGTACTACTTTAGATATTTGTCTAATATATAATAGTAAGATTTATATTGCACATATTGGAGATAGTAGGGTTTATCGAATAAGAAAGAATTTTATGAGAAGAATTACAAGAGATGATAGTTATGTTCAAACATTAATAGAAGACGGAAAAATAACAAAAGAAGAAGCTTTTAATCATCCAAAAAAGAATATGATTACAAAAGCATTAGGATGTACTCCAGAGGTAGAGCCTGAAATATATACAAAAACATTTATAAAAAATGATGTAATATTAATGACTTCAGATGGTTTAACTAATATGGTTAAAGAAGATGAAATAAAAAATATAATACAAATAGATAAAGAAAATTCTGTTGAAGCTTTAATTCAAAAAGCAAATGAATATGGCGGATATGATAACATAACAGTTATTATTATTATGTAGGTGGGGAGAAAATTATGAATTTGATAGGAAAAACAATAGCAAAAAGATATGAAATTATAAGTAAAACTGGTGTTGGAGGAATGGCAACAGTTTATATGGCAAAAGATATAGTCTTAAATAGAAATGTTGCTGTAAAAGTTTTAAAAGATGAATTTACAACAGATGAAGAATTTATAAAAAGATTTAATTCAGAAGCTCAAGCTGCAGCAAGTCTAACTCATCCTAATATAGTCTCAATTTATGATGTAGGAAATGAAGACGGAATTTATTATATTGTAATGGAATTAATAAGAGGAAAAACTTTAAAACAAATTATTACAGAAGAAGGAGCTCTTCCATGGAAGTGGTCTGTAAACATTGCTATGCAAATAGCCTCAGCCTTAGAAACTGCTCACAAAAATAATATAGTTCATAGAGATATAAAACCACATAATATTATAATCACAGAAGACGGGGTTGCAAAAGTAACAGATTTTGGTATTGCAAAAGCAGTATCAAATTCTACAATAACAGCATTTGGAACAACGATTGGTTCAGTACATTATTTCTCACCAGAACAGGCAAAAGGCGGTTATACAGATGCAAAATCTGATATATATTCTTTAGGTGTTGTAATGTATGAAATGTTAACTGGAAAGGTTCCATTTGATGCAGATACATCTGTATCTGTTGCATTAAAACATATGCAGGAAGATCCAGTTCCACCAATGGAAGTAAATGAAAATATTCCAAAAGCGGTTAATGATATAATACTTAAAGCAATGCAAAAAGAGCCTATGGCAAGATATCAGACAGCAACACAAATGCTTAGAGATTTATCAAGAGCTTTAAAAGATCCAGATGGTGATTTTGTTGAAGAGGAAGATTTAGACGATGGATTAACAAGAAGAATGGATGCTATAACAGATGATATGTTAAATGACTCTGATTATAATAATAAAAAGAAAAAACAAAGTAAAATAGCTAAATATTTTGGAAAACATCCAAGAGTGAAGATATTAGTAATTATATTAATTTGTTTAGTAATCTTCTTAGGAAGTATAGGAATAACTTCAGCAATACTAAATGCAACATCTCCAAAAGATGTTCAAATACCAAACTTATTAGGAATGACCGAAGATCAAGCAAAAGCTGAACTTGAAAAATATAAGTTAAATTATCAAAAAACATCAGAAGATTATAATGCAGATTATCCAGCTGGTCAAATATATGAACAAACTCCATCTTATGCAGATAATTATAAAGTTAAAGAAAACACAACAATATCTGTTAAAGTAAGTAAAGGAACAGAGACAACAGTTGTTCCAAAGGTTGCTGGAATGACCTATGATGAAGCTGTTCAAGAATTAGAAAAAAATAAATTAAAAGCTGAAAAAGTAGAAGAAACAAGTAGAGAAATAAAAGAAGGTATAGTTATAAGCCAAGAAACAGAAGCAAACACAACGGTTAACGCAGGTGATACAGTAAAATTACATGTAAGTATAGGAACAGGAATACCACAAGTAGTAATGCCAAATGTAGTTAATTATACAGAGGAAGATGCAAGA
>CALXJR010000036.1 GCA_944388675.1 uncultured Clostridia bacterium | reverse complement strand
ATTGTTTTTATACCTTGTTGTAATAAACTTATAATATGTCCATGAGAAAGTTTTGCAGGATAGCAAACTGACTCAGATGGCATAGATTCCATACCTTTTTCATAAGTCTTTCTATTACTCTTTTCAGAAATTATAACTCTAAAGCCTAAATTAGTTAAGAAAGTAAACCAGAAAGGATAATCTTCATACATATTTAATACTCTAGGAATACCAATAGTTCCACGAGGAGCATCCTTTTCATCTAAAGGCTTATAATCAAATATTCTTTGATATTTATATTGTACTAAATTAGGTAATTCTTTATTTTCAGAAACAATTCCTGCACCTTTTTCACATCTATTTCCAGAAATATGTTTTGTACCATTGCTAAACTTATTAATTGTTAATAAACAGTGGTTCTCACACCCATTACAACGAACATGAGAAGCCTCAATTTTTAAATTATCAATCTCATCTACACTTGCTAAAGTAGAAACATATTCCATGTCCATATTTGCCTCATATTGCTCTTGAGCAAGAAGTGCAACACCATATGCACCCATAAGACCTGCAATATCTGGACGAATTACGTTTTTACCAACTAAAAGTTCAAAAGCACGAAGAACAGCATCATTATAGAAAGTTCCACCTTGTACTACAATATGATCTCCTAAAACCTTCATATCCCTAATCTTCATAACTTTTTGAATAGCATTTTTAATAACAGAATATGAAAGTCCTGCAGAAATATCTCCAACAGTATAACCTTCTTTTTGAGCTTGTTTAATTTTAGAATTCATAAAAACTGTACATCTAGAGCCCAAATCAACTGGATTTCTAGCCTCTATTGCAGACTGTACAAATTCTTCAATAGTTAAGCCAAGGCTCTTTGCAAATGTCTCTATAAAAGAGCCACAACCAGAAGAACAAGCTTCATTAAGCATAATGTTATCTATTGAATTATTTTTTAATTTTATGTACTTCATATCTTGACCGCCAATGTCAACAATACTTGTTACATCAGGCATGAATTCTTTAGCGGCTGTATAATGTGCAATTGTTTCTATTTCATTTAAATCAACATTTAAAGCAGTTTTAATTAAACTCTCACCATATCCTGTAACACCACTGCATCTAATTTTAGCATCTTTAGGAATAACAGAATATAGTTTTTTAAGCATTCCCATAACACTCTTTAAAGGATTTCCACCATTATTTTCATATAAAGAATATAAAAGTGTTCCCTCATTATCTGTTACAACTAATTTAGTAGTTGTAGAACCTGCATCTATACCAACAAAGCAATCTCCATGGTATTTAGTTAAATCACCTTTTTTAACAACATCTTTATTATGACGCTCTTTAAATTCTTCATATTCACTATCTGTTACAAATAGCGGTTTTAAAGGATTTGTAGTTGTATCATGTGAAGTTTTTAACATTTGAATTTTAGCCTTTAATTTCTCAACAGAGATTGGCTTCATATCAAGTGAATCTAAAGCTGCTCCTCTTGCAACTAATAGATGTGCTTCATCTGGAACGATTATCTGTTCATCTGTTAAATGTAAAGTTTCGATAAATCTTTGTCTTAATTCAGATAAATAATTTAAAGGACCTCCTAAGAAAGCTACGTTTCCACGAATTGGTCTACCACAAGCCAAACCACTTATTGTTTGATTTACAACAGCTTGGAAAATAGAAGCTGCAATATCCTCTTTTGCTGCTCCTTCATTTATTAATGGTTGAACATCAGTTTTAGCAAAAACTCCACAACGAGATGCAATTGGATAAATAACTGTGTGATTTTTTGCAAGCTCGTTTAATCCTGCGGAATCAGTGTTTAATAAAGATGCCATTTGATCTATAAAAGCACCAGTTCCACCAGCACATGAACCATTCATACGCTGTTCGATAGATTTGCCAAAGTAAATAATTTTTGCATCTTCTCCACCAAGTTCTATAACAACATCTGTTTTTGGTATGTATTTTTCAACAGCTCTTTTACAAGATACAACTTCTTGAATAAAAGGCACATCTAGAAAGTTAGCTGCAGACATCGCACCAGAACCAGTTAAAGCAAGAGTAAATTCTGAATCTGGAAAACGTTTTACTAAGTCTTCTAAAACATTGCATACTGTATTTTTAGTATCTGAATTATGACGTGTGTAATTTGTATAAACAGTATCTAAATTTTCGTCCATAACAACTATTTTTACAGTTGTTGAACCAACATCTAGTCCTACATGTAGTATTTTATTCATATATATATCCTTTCCTAAGGTACAAATCTGGCTGAAAAAAAATATAATTATTTTTCAACCACATAATTTCCTTATAACAATTCTATGATAATGATTTATTAAAAATCACAATAATTTTATACGGAAAATCGAAATTTGTCAAATTATAAAAGTTGGAAATTTATGCAGATTAACATAAGAATAATACTGAATGCTAAAAAAATAAAAACAGATAAAACCTAGATTACTCTTAGTAAATATTAAAATTAAAAGTAAAAAATATTCTAAAAAATTCGCTATAGCGAATTTTTTTAAAGTAAAACTTATTATACAAAAAATACTACGGGAAACTAATGGTTCTCGTATTTTTTTTTGTACTTTTGGAACCTGTCCCTAAAAACAGCCAAAAGCTGTTTTAGGGGACGTTTCCCAAAAGCATCCAAAAGCTGTTTTAGGGGACGCGTCCCAAAAGCACCCAAAAGATGTTTTAGGAACACGTCCCCAAAAACACCTAAAATTCGCTATAGCGAATGATAGCGAGAGTAAATAAAAAGTGTGTAAGACTATAAAATTATATCTAATAAAAAATTGTTCTAAGATTTCTAAAAGTGAATAGATATGTTATCAAAGGAGGACAACATGAAAAAAGTAATAATTTTAATTATCATTATAATTATTTGTCTTGGAGCTGGTACAATTTATATTATAAAAAGCAAGCAAAAAGAGGAGCAAATACAAGAATACGAACCACAAGAAGAAATATCAGAGGAGCAAGAAAGACAAACAATGGTATCATTATACTTTAAAAACAAAACAACAGGAGAATTAGAACCAGAAGCAAGGTTAATTGACGTAAAAGAATTAATAGAAAATCCATACACAACAATAGTAAACTTACTAATAGAAGGACCAAAAAATGAAAACCATGAAAAAACAATACCAGATGGAACAACATTGCTAAATGTAACTTTAGAGGGAGATGTTTTAAAACTAGATTTTTCTCAAGAGTTTGTAAATAACCACATAGGAGGAAAAGAAGAAGAACAAAATACAATAAATAGTTTAGTAAATACTTTAACAGAACTAACAGAAGTCAATTCTATTAAAATATTAATAAATGGAGAGGAAAACAAAAGCTTTAACGATGGAGAATTGGATTTTACAAATAATTTTACAAGAAATGAGTAATATAATTAAAAGAGGGTTAATTTTTGAATGAAATTGCCCCTCTTTTAGCATTTATCATCTAAAAAAAGAATTAAATAAACAATATAATTTATAAATGTTACAAGCTTTTTGAGAAGAACATAAAAAATTTTCTACACAAAAAAGAGATTCTATCAAATTATTTTTCTTACAGTATTTCTTACATTTAGGACAAATACATTTAGTATTACTATAATTATCTTTACCCATGCAATCACCTCATTATAAATTTAGTTTCAAACTAAAAAATTAAATCCCAAAAGTTTTTTATAACTATCTCTATTTACATAATCTTATATTTAATATATAATATTTACGAAATACTAAATTTGTTAAAGGAAAAAATATGGAAGTAGAACTAAATAAAAATGAAAGAATAGATGAATTACAATATAAAGGACTAAAAATAATACAAGATACAACAGGATTTTGCTTTGGAATTGATAGTGTACTATTATCAGATTTTGCAAAAGGTATAAGGACCGGAAGTGAAGTTGTAGATTTAGGAACAGGAAATGGCATAATTGGAATATTATTATGTGGAAAAACACAACTTAAACATATAACAGGTATAGAAATTCAAGAAGATGTAGCACAAATGTCACAAAAAAGTATTAAGCTAAATGATTTACAAGATAGATTTTCTATAATAAATAGTAATATTAATAATATTTTTAAAAATGGCTTACTAGAAAAAAATAAATATGATGTAGTTGTTACAAATCCTCCATATAAAGCAAAAGGGACAGGAATGGTAAATCCTGAAAATAAAAAACTAATAGCAAGGCACGAAATAACTGCTAGCTTATCAGATTTCATTAATACTGCATCTTTATTATTAAAAGATAAAGGTGAATTTTATATGGTTCACAAACCTGAAAGATTGGTAGACATTATAGAGATATTAAGGAAAAATAAACTAGAACCAAAAGAATTAAGATTTATTTACTCAAACAAAAAATCTGATGCAACTCTAATTTTAATAAAATCCATAAAATGCGGAAATAAATTCCTAAAAGTATTAAAACCATTATTTATTTACAATGAGAATGGAAAATATACAAATGAAATAAAACAAATATATAATATAGGAAGTGAGAAAAAGGGATGAAAAAAATTTTTCACCCATACAGTTTATACAAGTTTTTAAAGCTACAAACTATTTAGAAAGGAGAAAAGATGATAGCCTAAAAAGCTAACATCTAATTATAAAATATGAGTGGGAAATTATATTTAATTGCAACGCCAATAGGAAATTTAGAGGATATAACATATAGAGCAGTTAAAACATTACAAGATGTGGATTTAATAGCTGCAGAAGATACAAGACACACTTTAAAGTTACTTAATCATTTAGGAATATCAAAACCTATGATAAGTTACCATAGACACAATGAAGATGTAAAATCACCAGAGTTAATAAGAATATTACAAGAAGGAAAAAACATTGGATTAGTTACAGATGCAGGCACTCCCGGAATTTCAGACCCAGGTGAAGAAATAGTAAAAGAAGCAATAAAGAGTAATATAGAAATAATTCCTATACCAGGAGCTTGTGCTTTAATAAATGCATTAATAGCATCAGGAATGGGAACAAAGGAATTTGCTTTTTATGGATTTTTGCCATTAGATAAAAAATTAAGAAAAGAAAAGTTAGAAGATATACAAAAACAAAATAAAACTATTATATTTTATGAAGCGCCACATAGACTAGAAAAAACATTAATTGAGCTAAAAGAAATATTTGGAAATATAAACATAGTAGTCGCAAAAGAACTTACAAAAATACATGAAACATTTTATAGAGGAACAATAGAAGATGTATTAAAAAATTTAGGAGATATAAAAGGTGAATATATTATATTGTTAGAAATGCATTCAAAAACAGATAAACAAATTGAAATAGAGCAGTTAAATAAAATGGCTTTAGAAGAACAATATGAATATTATGAAAATAAAGGTTTTACCAAAAAAGAAATTATAAAACAAATTGCGAAAAATAATAATGTGCCCAAAGACACAATATATAAGCAATTTTTAAACAAATAAAACATATAAAAAAGCACAATATTTATTATGCTCCAAGATATTTGGAGCTAAAATATTGTGCTTTTAAAATAAGATTATTCATCTTTTAAATTGTTATTCATAGATGCAATGTTTTCCATACATTTAGAACAAATTAGTTTCCCTTTATAATCTACAACTTTTTTTGTACTTCCACAGAAAACACAATCTTCTTGGAATTTTTTTAATATTATTGAAGAACCGTCAACATATATTTCAATTGGATCCTTTACTTCTATCTTTAGTTTATTTCTTAACTCTATTGGTATAACGATTCGACCTAATTCGTCTACACGTCTAACAATTCCAGTTGATTTCATATTTTTTCCTCCTAAAAACAACAAAATTCGACATAAATCTATTCCAATCATACCATAAAAAAGATAAAAATACAATAGATGAAGGAATAAATTTCATCTTTAACAAAAGACTTTCACACTTAAATAACCTAAAACCCTACATTAAACCGTAATCTAAGAAATTATAAAATTTAAATAGTAATAAAACAATTTATTTTGAATAATTATAAAAAAGAAAGGAATGTGCAAATGTTAAATACTATTTGGCCATTTTTTATTATTATATCTTTTATTTTTGCCATATTTACGGGAAATATGAGCAATTTAAATAATTCAATATTTACCTCATGCACAGATGCAGTAGAACTTACAATTCAACTATTTGGCACAATGTGTTTATGGAATGGACTTATGAAAATTGTTCAAGAAACAACACTCATGAAAAAATTGACAAAATTTATAGAACCAATCATGAAATTTTTATTTCCTAAAATGAAAAAAGAAGATAAAGAATATAAAGAAATTACAATAAATATAATTGCAAACTTGTTAGGAATAGGAAACGCAGCAACACCACTAGGACTAAAAGCTATGAAAACGATGCAGGAGAAGAAT
The DNA here is from genome assembly GCA_944388675.1 of uncultured Clostridia bacterium. Lineage (GTDB taxonomy): Bacteria > Bacillota > Clostridia > TANB77 > CAG-508 > CAG-245. The sequence goes on along the minus strand of CALXJR010000036.1, from coordinate 6,455 downwards.
ACTAAAAAAGATACATTAACAGATAATATGGCAATGTTCATTGTACTAAACACAGCTTCTTTGCAGATAATACCATCAACAGTAATCGCTGTTAGAACTTCTTTAAATTCATCTGCACCAACAAAAATTATATTTGCGGTTTGGATTGTAACAATAGTTGCAGATTTAACAGGAATTATTGCTACAAAAATATTGATGAAAAGGTATTAAAAAATTTTAAAAAGAAATTTGGAGATTTTGGTATTACAAAAATCAAAAAAGTTTTAATAAAATAATGGTTATATATAATCAAAACCTAAATAATAATGAGGAAATTATAATGAAAATAATAAATTATATTTCAGTAATTGCAATTCCTATTATTATAGTATTAGTAATAATTTTTGGAATTGCGGATAAAAAAAAGATATATGATATTTTTGTAGATGGAGTAAAAGAGGGAATGGAAATTGTTATAAAACTATTTCCAACTCTACTTGGAATCTTTCTAGCAGTAGGAGCACTAAGAAGTTCTGGAATATTAGACATCATAACAGTTTTATTATCAGGAATAACATCAAAAATTGGCTTTCCAAGTGAGGTACTTCCACTTGCAATGTTAAGGCCAATATCTGGTAGTGCTTCTTTAGCAATAGCTACAGATATAATGAAAACATATGGAGTAGACAGTAAAATAGGATTAATTGCATCAACAATAATGGGTTCGACAGAAACAACATTTTATACAATAGCGGTATATACAAGTGCAATAGGCGTAAAAAAAATAAGATTCGTGCTTGTTGCAGCACTACTTGCAGACTTAGTTGGAATGATAACATCAGCAATAATTTGGAATATAATTTAGGGTGTTTTTGGGGACGTGTCACTTAAGCATCTTTTGGGTGTTTAAGTGACACGTCCCCAAAAACACCCTATTTATGATAAGTTTCATTATGAGATATTTTAAATCCTCTATATAATTGTTCCAATAAAAAAATTCTAATTAACTGATGAGGAAAAGTCATTTTTGAAAAGCAAACAAGCTCATTACAATTATCCAAAACTCTTGAGCTTAGACCAAGGCTTCCACCTATTATAAAAGTAATGTTACTATTAAGTAAAGAAATATCTTCAATTTTTTTAGAAAATTGAATAGAATCTAATTCTTTCCCTTTCAAATCTAAAGCTATTATATAGCTATCTTTTTTTAGATGATTTATTATATTTAATCCTTCTTTTTCTTTAATAGCAACTTCCTGAGTAAGACTTGCGTTTTCAGGTATTTTTTCGTCAGTCAGTTCAGTTATATTTAAAGCACAAAATCTAGAAAGCCTTTTAGAATATTCTAAAATGGCTTCCCTAAAAAAACTTTCTTTAATTTTACCAACACATATTATATTTATATGTAACATATAAAACTCCATTCTATTATAATGTTTAAGCAATTTCAATCACTTTACTTATAGAATCCCTTCTTGCCACAGCAATATGTATATCAGACTCATTGTTTCTACCAGTTAAAACTTCTTCTGCAACAGTCTTATAAGCAAGCTCAGGAAAATTATTTTCTTTACTTAAATGGCCTAATAGAACATTATTAAGACCAGTATCAACAAGTTTGGAAATAACCTTACCAGAAGTTTCATTAGAAAGATGCCCTAAAGGTCCTGCAATTCTTTGCTTTAAAGTATATGGGTACCTTGAACATTTTAAAACATTTAAATCGTAATTAGATTCCAAGAGTGCAAAAGAACTTTTGGCTAAATGTTCCATAATCTCAGGAGTGATATGCCCTAAGTCTGTTGCAATACTGATTTTTTTATTATCATGATAAATATTAAAACCACAAGGATTTGCAGCATCATGAGGAATATTAAAAGGACAAAATTTTAAATCTTCAATCTCAAAATCCTTATTTACAGTAAAGGTCTTTTGATTTTCAGTTAAAATCTTTTCTTTTTGCTCAGGCATTGCATTCCAAGTTTCAATATTTGCAAAAACAGGAATATTAAATTTTTTAGATAAAGTACCTAAACTTTTAATATGATCTGAATGCTCGTGTGTTACAACAATTGCCTTTAAATCTTCTGGCTTTACGCCAATAAGAGAAAGTGCTTCAACAATTTTTTTAGCACTTCCTCCAGCATCAATTAAAACTTTTGAGTTTTCAGATTCTACTAATAAACAATTTCCTGAACTTCCACTAAACAAACTACAAAATTTAAACATAAACGTATCCTACTATTCTTTTACTCTTTTGATATTTGCACCTAATTTTCTAAACTTCTCCTCTATATTCTCATAACCTCTATCAATATGGCTTAAATTATATAATTGAGTTTCACCATTTGCAATAATTCCTGCAATAATAAGTGCAGCACCAGCTCTTAAATCAGATGCATAAACTGGGGCACCAGATAAAAAGTCTACACCTTCAAAAACAGCCGTCTTTCCCTGAGCTGTAATGTTTGCCCCCATTTTATTTAATTCTGCAGTATATTGAAAACGAGATTCCCAAATGCCTTCATTAATAATACTTGTTCCATCTGCAACAGATAATACAACACCAATTTGAGGTTGTAAATCAGTTGGAAAGCCTGGGTATGGGGCAGTTCTAACATTAGTTTTAGTAGGTCTTGAATCACACCAAACTCTTAATGTATCATCGCCTTCTTCAACATGTCCACCAATTTCAAGAATTTTTGCAGTTAAGCAATCCAAATGCTTTGGAATACAATTATGAATTGTAATATCTCCTTTAGAAGCAATAGCAGCAAGCATAAAAGTACCTGTCTCAATTTGGTCTGGAACAATTGAATAAGTGGCATCTCCATTTAATTTTTTAACACCTGTTATTTTTATAATATCAGTTCCAGCTCCTCTAATATCAGCTCCCATAGTATTTAAAAAGTTTGCAACATCAACAACATGAGGCTCTTTTGCAGCATTATCAATAGTTGTTGTACCCTCTGCAAGAACAGAAGCTAGCATAACATTAATAGTAGCACCAACAGAAACAGTATCCATATAAATTGAAGTTCCAACTAATCTATCAGCCTTTGCAGAAATTTTACCCTGAGCAACATTAACAGTTGCACCTAAAGCTTCAAAACCTTTAATATGTTGGTCAATAGGTCTTGCTCCCAAATTACAGCCTCCAGGAAGACCAACTTCTGCTTCTCCACAACGACTAAGAAGAGAACCAATTAAATAATAAGAAGCTCTAAACTTACTTGTCATATCAAAAGGAGCAATAGTTGATGAAATATGAGTTGTATCAACAGAAATAGAATGTTCTGAAAGCCACTCAATTTTAGCTCCTAGTTTTTCTAATATAGTACAAGAAATTTTTACATCACTAATATTTGGAATATTTTCTAAAACACATTTTCCATCAATTAAAATTGTTGCAGGAATAATTGCAACAGCAGCATTTTTTGCTCCACTAATATTTACATCTCCACAAAGACGTGTAGGTCCATTTATTACTAGTTTTTCCAAAATAAAACCCTCCCATAATGTTTTTACATTTATTAATCTCATTTATTAAAAAGCTATCTCTATATATAACACATTATGAAAGGATTTACAAGATGTTTTTGGGGACACCTTCCGAAAACAGGATGTAAATCCACTAAAACTATAGTTTTTTCAATTATAGAAAATTTACATATTTTTCGAACTTTATTGATTTCTTGTTGTTACTTATGCTCCAAAATGCGCGAAATTACTACACTTTAAGAAAATATAAATTTTCTTAGGCAAGATGTGAATTCAACAAGAATCGTAACATCCTGTTTTAGGAAGGTGTCCCCAAAAACAGGTTAACATCCTGTTTTAGGAAGTTGTCCCCAGAAACACCCAATTACAGACTAGCAAATTTCATTTTTATATTTTCAAACAATTCAACAATTTTAAATTTAAAATGAACATCTGAGGAGTCATCAGACTTAGTAATTAAATCGTAATCTTCTTCACTCATTGAATTCTCTAATTGTTCTTTAGATTCATCGGAAACAACACCAGAAGTGACATCTACAAAACATAAAGGAGGAAACATTACACACCACCAATTTTGACCTTTTGCTTCTCCAATATTTACTTTTAAAGCATCATATATTCCAGCAGGTAAAGAAACATCTCCATAATTTTTAGTAGGAAAGTCTGATTTTCCTATTTCTATACTAACAGGGTAAGAGAAACCATTTTCTTTAATAACATTATTTGCAATATTATAGAAGTCATTAATATGAGACCCAGCAATACTGATTGCTTCTTCTTTAGAAGTTGTTTTACTACAAATTGAATTCATATAACTTATTAGAGCATCTCTTACTTTATATTTTAATTCTTGATCTTCAGTAGAATCACTATTAGCAATAACATGTAATCTAAAAACACTATCTGCAATTTCAGCTTGTACAGTGTTTGCGTAAGAAAAAGCAGTGATAAAAATAAATAATATAAGTAAAAACAAAATTAAACAAACTTTACCAATAAAGTTTCTATTTAACAAAACTCTCATAAATACCTCCAAATATTCAATATACAAATTATTTAATAAAATTATTTACTAAAAAGATAAAAAATATACATAAATGGTAAAAAAATATATTATAAAATTAAAAAAATCAGGAGTAAAAAAATTAAAATTGCAAAATAATTGTAATAATTTTGTAAAAAAATAAAATATAAAAAAATTAAAATTGGAAAAATCAATTAATCTATGTTGCAATGTCGAAATTTGAGATACGATTGATTTGTAATAATATTGACACAAATTTGTAAAAATGGTAATATTTACCATGAGAAAAGAAAGTGGAGGTTTAAAAATGGTTAATATTAACAAAAACATTAAGAAAGTTTGTAGCTTTTATGTGAGTGATTGGCATTTAATAACAATGTTATTACCACATATAAATGAGAAAATTAATGAAGAAGTTAAAATTACCACGATATTAGAAAATGATTTAAGAGAATATATGGAAACTTTATTAGGAAAATTAAGATTAAAAAATACAGATAAAATATTAAATATAGATTGGAATAAAACAAAAGATTTACAAGCAAAATTGGAAGAAATTATAAATAGCGATGAAGTTATAGTAAATGGTTCAATGGAATTTATAAATAAATCGAACAAAATAATTCAAAAAGAACTAGAAGGAGATGAAGGAAAATCAATAAAAATAATTAATTGTTATGACTTTAATAATTATAAAGACAAGATTAAAGAAATATTAGATCAGCATGATACTGTATTGAATACATCAGGAGAAAAAAGTAAGGAAGAATACTTAGAAAGAATCGCAAACTAACAAATAAAAAATCAATTACAATTTGTCATAATTCTTAGTAATATGACAGATTGTATTTTTTTCTAAAAATGATTGACTATTTTTTATTAATAGTATAAGATTAAGAGGCAATATTTTAATAACCAAAAGGAGAGAGGTTGAAAAATCTTTTTCACCCATCCAGTATATGTAAGCTTTCAAAGCTTACAACTCTTACAAATTTAAAGAAAGGAGACGATGCTAGCTTTGAAAGCTAACATCTACTAGGAAAAATGGAAGAAAAATATTTGGCAGCAGAAAAAATACTAAAAAAATATGGCCAAGAACATCTTCTAAGCCAATATGACAAACTAGATGATGAAAAAAAAGCAAAATTATTAGACGAAATATTGACTTTAGATTTTAATCAAATTAATGAACTATTTAAAAGAATAGGAAAAACAGTAGACACAAAAGAAGAAAAAATAGAACCAGTTGGATGCACAGATAAAAGTGCACTAAGCAAAGAAGAATTAGAACATTATGAGTCAATCGGATTAAAAGCTATAAAAGAAGGGAAACTTGCAGCAGTAACAATGGCTGGAGGTCAAGGAACAAGACTAGGTCATAATGGTCCAAAAGGAACATTTGATATAGGCTTAGACTCACACAAACCAATATTTGAAATATTATGTGACACATTAAAAGACGCTAAAGAAAAATATGGTGTATATGTAATGTGGTACATAATGACAAGTAATGAAAACAATGATGCAACAGTAAAATTCTTTGAAGATCACAATTACTTTGGCTATCCAAAAGAAAAAGTTATGTTCTTCAGACAAGGTGAATTACCAATGGTAGATACAAATGGTAAAATATTACTTGGAGAAGATGGATTAATAAAACTTGCAGCAGATGGTCATGGTGGAATATTCCTATCAATGAAGAAAAATGGAATAATTTATGATATGAAATCTAAAGGAATAGAGTGGGCTTTCATAGGCGGAGTAGACAATGTTTTAGTAAACATGGTAGATCCAGTAATACTAGGCCTTGCAATTGATAAAAAAGTATTAGTTGCAGGTAAAAGTGTAATAAAAGCAGGACCTCATGAAAAAGTTGGAGTATTCTGCAAGAAAAATGGAAAGCCAAGCGTTGTAGAATATAGTGAAATTTCAACAGAAATGGCTGAAGAAA
>CALXJR010000035.1 GCA_944388675.1 uncultured Clostridia bacterium | reverse complement strand
AACAGTTATAGGATTTGACCCTGCATATAGAACGGGTTGTAAGATTGCAGTAATTGACGAAACTGGAAAAGTTTTAGATACAACAACTGTATACCCAACAGAGCCACAAAATGATGTAGAAGGTGCAAAAAAGGAATTAACAAAACTTATCTTAAAAGATAATGTAAATATGTTTGCAATAGGAAATGGAACTGCATCTAGAGAGTCAGAACAGTTTGTATCAGATTTAATTAAAGAAATAAAAGAAAAATATAATAAAGATTTATTTTATGTAATAGTATCTGAAGCAGGAGCTTCTGTATATTCAGCATCAGAACTTGCAACAGAGGAATACCCAGATATAAATGTTTCTTTAAGAGGTGCAATTTCAATTGCAAGAAGATTACAAGACCCACTTGCAGAACTTGTAAAAATAGACCCAAAAGCAATAGGAGTAGGGCAATATCAACACGATGTTAATCAAAAGAAGCTAGAAGAAAGCTTAACAGGCGTAGTAGAAGATGCAGTAAACACTGTTGGTGTAGATATAAATACAGCAACACCATCACTTCTTTCATATGTATCAGGTGTAAACAAAACAATAGCTAAAAACATTGTAAAATATAGAGAAGGAAATGGAAAAATAAAAGAACGTAAAGAATTACTAAAAGTTCCAAAGCTAGGTAAAGTAGCTTATGAACAATGTGCTGGATTTATTAGAGTTCCAGGAGGAACAAATCCATTAGAAATAACAGGAGTTCACCCAGAAAGCTATAACATTGCGGAAGAATTATTAGAAAAAGAAGATTGTAAGCTTAAAGACTTAGAAGATAAAGAAAAATTAAAAGAAATTAAAATAAAGCTTTCAAAAATTAATAATGATAAAGAAATAAAAGAACTTGCAAAAGAATTAGATGTAGGTGAACCAACATTAAAAGACATAATAAATGAACTAATAAAACCAGGAAGAGACCCAAGAGAAGATATGCCAAAGCCTGTATTAAGGTCAGATGTTTTAAAATTTGAAGATTTAAGAGAGGGAATGACTTTAAAAGGAACAGTTAGAAATGTTACAGACTTTGGAGCATTTGTAGATATTGGAGTAAAACATGATGGTTTAGTACATATATCTGAAATGAGTGAAAGTTTTGTAAAAAATCCTTCAGACATAGTATCTGTAGGAGATGTAGTTACAGTAAAAGTAATAGGAATAGATAAAGACAAGCAAAAAGTAAAATTATCAATGAAAGTAAAATAAAATAATCGCCCTTTTTGTGGGCGATTTTTTATGCTTTATATTTATTTTGAATTTCTAAGATAGAATTGTATTCATTATTTAAAATGTCTAAAAATAATTTTGCTATTTCTGGGTCAAATTGTGTGCCAGAGCATCTTGCAATTTCTTCTTTTACTTTATCTATAGGGATACTATCTCTATATGTCCTTCTAGAAGTCATTGCATCAAATGCATCTGCAACTGCAGTAATTCTTGCAATTAGTGGTATGTCAGTACCTGCAAGTTGGCTTGGGTATCCTTTACCATCATATCTTTCGTGATGATGCTTAACAATAGGAATAATATCTTGAAATACTTTGGCATTTCCTAAAATATGTGCTCCAATTGTAGGGTGGTTCTTAATTTGAGAGTACTCTTCATCGCTTAATTTTGACTCTTTTAATAAAATACTATCAGGGATACCAATTTTTCCAATATCATGGAAAAGACCACCAATTTTTAAAGTGTGAAGTGTTTTCTCATCAAGACCCATTTTTTTACCTATTAATACAGCAAACTCAGAAACTCTATCAGAATGACCTCTTGTGTAAGGGTCTCTTGCTTCAACTGTTTGGCGCAAAATACCTATTGTATCTAGATAAGCTTTTTCTAGCTCATCATTTTTATCACGTAATTCATCATTTATTTTTTGTATTGTTTTCATTTGTTCTATAGATTTAATACCAGACTCAATAAGTAAAAGCAATTGGTCAAATTTATCACTTTTTTCGCAATAACCTTGAATATCAAGTCGCTTAATAGTCTCCAATGGTGGAGCTAAATCTTTATGACCAGTAAGTAAAAGAATATAAAGTTCAGTATTAAATTTTCTTATTTCCTCAACAACTTCATCTCCGCGAATAGGATCCATCATGAAGTCTAATATTAACATATCAAAATGTTCTGATTTAATTCTTTCAATAGCTTCTACTGGATTAGTTAAACCAGTAAAATCATAGCCAGAACGTTTTAAAAATATTGATAAAGAATCAACAATACCTTGTTCGTCATCAACAACTATTATCTTATAGCCATTTGATGCGTGAGTTACCATGTTTTTCCTCATAACAAATCTCCATTTTTCCTTTATTTTATTATAATGATATTATAATAATAAAAGTCGAAAATTGCAACAATAAAAAGCAAGAAAATTTTAATATATTTCTTGCTTTTTTACAATCAACAGCCAAATTATATGTTGTTTTTGGGAACTTATATATTTTTGTAGAATTTTTCGTCTTCCCAGAAGCGATAAAATTCGAAAAAATATATAAGTTCCCTTTATTAGAATATTTACTTGAATGGTTGTGAATTGCAACCTTGTCTTTTTTGAGATACCTTCTAAAAAACTTATAAATTAAATAAGGAAATTAATATATTTTTTCAAATTTGTTCGGTTTCTTGCTGTCGCTTTCGCTTTCGCTTCAAAACTGCGCGAAACCTCCAAATTTTTAAAATATATTAATTTCCTGAATAAAATTTTTGCCCTATTAATTGTAGCTCATATTACTTTAAAGGTAAAATTATATTAAATGTAGTACCTTTATTTACTTCAGATTTAAAAGTTATATCTCCATTAAAATGACCTTTTATTGTAGAATATGACATAAACATACCAAGACCTGTGCCATTTTTTCCTTTTGTTGTAATCATAGATTTAAACAATTTTTCTTGTACATCTTTTGGAATTCCACAACCTTTATCTTCAACAGAAATTATTAAATTGTTATCTTTTATATTAGTAGATAAAACAATTGATTCATCTTTTTGGCCATTATATGACTGAATTGCATTAGTAATTAAATTAATTATAACTTGAACCAAACTGTTTATATCACCATGTAGTGAAGTATTAGATGGTGCATCAAGCTTACTTACAAGTCGTATAGAAGCATTTTGAAGCTCATGCTTTACTAAAATATTTACTCTTTTTAGAAGTTCATCAACTGTAAATAAGTCAGTTTCGTTTTCAGATAAATTTACAGCTTGACCTTTAACTGCTGTTATAATATCAGACATATATGATGTATATGAATGTATCTTATCAATCCAAACCATCATATCTTTTGCTATTGCATGATGGTCTTCTGCAGTAACATCAGGGTCTCCAATTGAAGAATCATACTCTTTAATCAAATCTGACAACCCTTCAGTAGCACCAGAAATTGACATTATAGGAGTCTTTAAGTTGTGAGAAATTCCTCCAATCATTTGTCCAAGTGAAGCCAAACGCTCCTTTTCCATAAGCATATTTTGATTATTTCTAAGTTGTTCTACGTGTTCCTTAGTAATATTTTGAATTTTATTAAATTGAAGTGTCAAATCTCCGATTTCATCATTAGAAGTAATTGGCAAATTACTTGCTGACAAAATGTTTGTAGAGTTTGATATATTCTTCATTCCAGAAACTATACTATTAATATCATTTGCTAATGATTTACCAACATAATAAATATAAAATACATTAAACAATATTGTAATTATTGCAACTATAAAAAACGGTAATAAAATATTATAGCTAAATACAAAGAAACGCACACCAACATAATAATCTCCAAGGTTGGTCTTTACCCTAATTAAAGCTGCTTGAGAATTTTGACCATAATACTCAAAACAATGTCCTTCCATTTGATCATAATAATTTAAAGTATAATTAACTAAAAAATTATTAATTTCAGAACCATTATAGTAAGGTTCTCCATCTTTTGCAGAAAACATAATAATTCTATCATCATCAGAGTTTAAATTAAAAGTATTTAACTTAGCCTTAACATCTTCAATATAATAAGTTGTATTTGAAGAAAAATTACGTGTAAGTTCCTCTCTATAAAAATGATATAACAAATTTCCCTTTTCAGACGTCATAACACTGTTAGAAATTAATATCATTATAACAGAAGTGTATAAAAACAAAGGAAATGTCTGCAATATTAACTTTTTATGTATGTTTAATCTAATTCCAGATAACTGTTTTTTTGTAAGTTTAGAGGTCTTAATTAATTTTTCCTCAAAAAATTTCTTATTAATCATGTAAGAGAGCATTGCATAAATAGCAGAAACCGAAAGTATAACAATACAAATACGCAAAAGCAACTCTAAATTAGTTTTAAAAACTATTAATAAAACCATACAAACTAGTGAAGGTACAAAAGTTTGAATTATTAAAGTAACATATGGGTAATTAAAGCAATGCTTTCGTAACTCATTAACATATTTTTCATTTTTTAACTTCTTAGGGTCTATAGCTAATTTCCTATATGAAAGCTTAAAAGTTAAAAATACCAGTACAGCTAATATACAAACTAAAATTAAATATTGCATACTATACTTTATTCCAACCATCTGAACCTGAAAATCATTATCTATAGTATTTTCAGGATAATTAAGCAAATAGGGTAATAAAAAGTATAGTATTCCAGCAAGCACTAAACCTGCAAAAGTATTAACAAGTGCAAGTTTAGTAACAGATTCAATCTTAAACTTCTTTTTTTTCATATGTTAGTCCTTTCATTTAATAAATTTGTTTTCTTGTAGCTTCACTACTTAGAAAATCTTATTCTTGTTTTTTATTAAATAATTTATTATTTTTGATATATATTCATCTGTTAAATTAGGCCACTCTAAATTCAATTTTTTTAATAAAGAATTTGTGTACTCATTTGAAAGGTGAATTTTATTAAAATCACTATTTCGTACATTTGCCAAATAATTTGTAATACCAAAATATTTATCTGGAGCAACCAAAATTTCTTTTTCAAAATCCTCCAATGAAACCACTTTTATATTGATATTATGCTCTTTTAAAATATCTAATAATTTATATAATGAAATATATTTATTATTATATAAATGGTAAACATTAATATTATTTTCTTGATGTCCTAACAATTTTACTATAAAATCTGCACAAAAATCAACAGGAGAAAATTCCAAAGAATGATGCATAACCTCTTTTGGAATATTTCCTAAATTTATTATAGAAATTATTCTATTTAAAAATGCATTATCTCCAGCATTTTGCTGAAAAATTCCATCACTAAATCTATTTGTAATATTTCCAATACGGTATATTGAAGCCGTAAGATTATCATTTTTACATGCAGTAAAAACGACATTTTCTGCTTCAAATTTACTATTTACATATACATTATCTTTATACTTTTGACCAACGTAAAAGTCATTTTCTGTAAAAGTACGGTCAGGGCAAGAAACCAAGCCATAACCTGATACAGACATTGTTGATATAAAGTGAAAAGGTATATGGTATTTAGTACAAAAATCCGTCATTTTCTTAGTTGCAGAAACATTTGTATTATAAAAATCTGAATAAATTCCAATATGTTTTACAATTGCTGCAGAATTTATAACACAGTCTACGGTAGAGCCAAGATTTTCATAACTTTCGGCAGTTAAGCCAAATCTTTCTTTTAAAATATTACCAGTAATAGTTGTTATTCTATCTTTATATTTTTCTAATTCATCTTTGCTAAAGTAAAACTCAAATTTATTGTAAAAACGCTGAATAGGGTTTAAGTTATCTTTTTCTCTGATAATACAATAAATATGTGCAGTAGAAGTTTGTAAAATTGAATGTAAAATATGAATTCCTAAAAAGCCAGTAGCACCAAAAAGTAATATATTTTTATAAGAATTATTTTTCTTCCTATTTTTATGTTTAATATCTGAAATAGAAGATAAAACTTCTTCGTCTGAACTACTATCAGTTTCTTCATTTTTATTATCTATAAATTTAGCAAGACTTCTAATGCTAGGGTACTCATAAAATGCTTGTGTATTTATATTAACTCCATTATTATATAAAATAGTTTGAGCCTTTATAATAATTAAAGAATCAACATAATAATCAAAAAAGTTACCAGAAGCACTCATTTTTTTAATGTTTAGTAAATTACAGAAAATTTGAGCAAGCATTTTTTCTGTTTTACCAGAAGGAGCCACAAACATGTCATGTTCACTATTTGAAGGAGCTGGAAGCATGTCTTTTTTTATTTTGCCATTACTTGTAAGAGGAAGGCTATCCATAGACACAAAGTATTTTGGAAGCATATATGTAGGCAAATACCTTGCTAAATACTCCTTTAAAAATTTAAGTATAATAGGGTGCTCCTTATCGCAAACATAATAAGCACATAAAGCTTTAGTAGGTCCTTTCTCTATAGTTGCAACATAACAATCCTTTATATTTGGATATTTTAAAATTCTAGACTGAATTTCTCCAATTTCAATACGGAAACCATTAATTTTTATTTGAAAATCTGTACGTCCAATATATTCCATAATCAAATTAGAATGTAATGTTACAATATCACCGGTTTTATATAATTTATCATTCTTTTTAAAAGGAGAAGGAAGAAACCTCTGCTTATTTGTAGCATTTAATTTTACATATCCTTTAGACAAACACTTACCTGCAATATATAATTCTCCACGTTGTTCAAAAGGTACTAAATTTAAATCATCATTTAAAACATACAAATTAACATTTTGTGCAGGAATACCAATTGGAACAGAAGCATAGTTTTCATCTTTATCATTATATTCATAAATCATACAACCAACAGTTGCCTCTGTTGGGCCATATTCATTGTAAATATGAATATTTTTCACTTTTTTAGAAATCTTCTTACAAACCTCTTTGCTTAAAATATCTCCACCCACAATAAGCTTTGTAACAATAGTATCTGAAGTTAAACAATCTAAAAGTAAAGTTAAATGTGCAGGTGTTAGTTTTATAATTTGAACTTTTTTCTCATCAACAATTTGCTTTAACAATAGTTCTGGGTTGCTATTATTATATATGTAAATACTATTTCCAGAAATAAGAGGAGTAAAAATAGATGTAACAGTTAAGTCAAATGAAATTGAAGAATATAATGGAAAGTTACATTCCTCGTTTTGCACATAAACAGTATTCGCCCAAGAAATATAGTTACTTAAACTTTCATGTGCAATTTTAACTCCTTTAGGATTTCCGGTTGAGCCAGAAGTATAAATAATATATGCCAAATTGTGCAATTTAGCGTAATTATAATTTGTTGTAGTTTGTGGAAGACTTGCAAGCAATTCTTCATCTATAATCATACTTATATTTGATAAGAAATTTAATTTATGAATATAATCTTGGTTAGTAATTATTCTCTTACAACCACTATTTTGAGCAATATATTCAACTCTATCTATTGGATATGATACATCTATTGGAATATAACAAGCTCCATATTTCAGAATAGCAATTATAGAAATTACTAATTCAATAGAGTTATTTAAAAACAAGCATATTTTATCTTTAGGCTTAATGCCATTTTCTGCAAAATAAGCGCAAAGATTATTAGTTATAGAATTTAATTCTTCATATGTAAGTAAATTTTTTCCTTCACTTACAGCAATTTTTAAAGGATTATGTTTAACTTGTTCTAAAAATAAATCAATTACAGTTTTATCAATTTTTGCATATCTATTATGATTATATTTGCAAAGAAGGATATCCCTTTCTGCCGGAGTTATCAGGCTAATTTGACTAAGTTCAAGTGAAGAGTCTGCTTCTAGAACTTGCTTAATTATATTTATAATTCTATTATGAATATTTGTAATATCCTCCAAAGTATATTTTGATGTTTGATAATCGTATGCAATATTTAAATCTCCATAATTATTCATGTCAAATAAATGGATATCTAACTCATCAGAAGTAAAATCGCTATGAGTCCATCTTACATCATATTTTATATTACTTACATCTTTATCTGTTTTTGTATTCTGATATGAAATCATTATATTATAAAGGTTTGGAATAGAACTGTCTTGCTTACGTAAATAAGACAAAATTTCTTGATACGGATATTTTTGATGTCTGAACGTTCCAATAGTTTGAACTGTTATAGAAGTTACGAAATCTTTAAATGTAGGGTTTCCTTCTAAATTAAAATAAAAAGGAACAGTACTAATAAACATACCAGGAGTATGTTTTTCTTCAAAAGTTGTTCTATTTAAAATTGGTGTTCCTAAAACAAAATGTTTTAAATTGCACACTTTTCCAATATATAAAGCATAAATTGCCATAAAGAAGTTAAATAAAGAAAAATTATTTTGCTTACAATAAGATTCTATTTCCTCAATATACTTTTTCTTTAATACAAAAACTTCTCTGTGTGCATCACAATTACAATAGCTTTTAGCATCTAAATTGTGAGTGGAAAGAGATGCAATATCAAACAATGATTTAAAATTATCCTCCCAATATTCTTTATCTTTAGCAAATTTATTACTACTTAAATATTGTTTTTCTGAATTAATATAATTTATATATGAGGTAGGCTTTTCAACAATTGGTTCATTATTAATTAAAGAAGAGTAAATACTCATAATTTTAGAAGCAACAATCCCTGCTGTACAAGCATCTGCAATAAGATGATGGGTATTTAAAACAAAACCTCCCTTATTATTATTAAATTTAAATAGCTGTAAATTATATAAATCATTATCAAAAATATTAAATGGAACATTTGCCATCTTATGCTCTAATTTTGATAATTCCTCATCATTTGCAAGAGTAATAACAGAAAAATCGCGTGGAGAAAAATCTGCAAAATATTGTTTTGCATTATTATCTTTATCTAGTACAATATGAATTCTAAAACTATCATTATCTCTAATAAAAATATTTATAGCTTTGGCAAGCTTATCAAAACAAACTTCTTCATCAATTAGTACAGTACCACAAATATTATTTACAGCAGTTCCTTTATAAAACTGTTCTGTTAGCCATATAGATTTTTGTGGATTAGTTAACTCATATAAATTCATAAAAATCACCCTATATTTTTACTTATTATTTTGACGATTTCGCCCAAAAAGGACTGTTCCTAATGGGCGAAAACATATTAATCATTGTTTATTTTTGCCATTTCTTCATGTCTTTTAATTTTTTGAGTAGTAGTTTTAATTAAAGGTTCATCACTTAAAATAAATTCTCTAATATACTTGTAAATTGGTAAGTTTTTATTAATATCTTTGATACTTTTTTCAATAGAATCATGTATCTGGTCTTCTGTCATATCTTTTACAAGAGGATTGTCCTTCGAATATACAATTTTTGCACAAATTCTATCATTTTTTTCGTAAATCATACTTTCTTCTACTAAATCTAATTTATTCAAAAGAGCTTCAAGTTCTTCTGGGAAGACTTTCTTGCCATTACTTAAAACTATAAGATCTTTCTTTCTACCTGTTACAAATAAAGATCCATCTTTTCCAAATCTTCCTAAATCGCCTGTGCAGAACCAGCCGTCCTTAAAAGCATTTTTTGTAGCCTCAGGGTTATTGTAATAACCAAGCATTACATTTGGACCTTTAACAAGAATTTCACCAGTTCCGGTTTCGTCCGGATTATCTATTTTAACTTCTTCATTATATAAAGGAAAACCTGAAGAACCAGATTCAGAATGATATTTATCACTTTCACATGAAATTACTGGAGCTGTCTCTGTTAGGCCATATCCTTGAATCATAACTATACCAATAGTATTTAGAAGGTGTATAGTCTTTTTGTCAGAAGAAGCAGAACCATATATAATTGTTCTCATATTGCCACCAAAATTATCTAAAATTTCTTTAAAGAACTTCCTTCTTAAGTCTATATGGAAGAACATTAGAAAATTAGAAATTCCACAAAGAATTTTAAAAGGTACATACTTTCCAGACTTTTTAACTCCTCTAATAATTTGTCTATACATAATATCTAAAACTGCAGGCACACAAACAAGTCCGCTTATTTTATATTCAACTAAATTTTTAGCAATATCTTTAATGCTATCAGCAAAGCAAATTCTAAAACCGGTATAATAGCAAAATAGGAAACTTGCAGTACAAGCAAGAGTATGATGTAATGGTAAAAACACCAAAATACTATCATTATCTTGATGTTTTATTAAAGTAGTCATAGCTGAAACATTAGAGCAAATATTATACTGTGAAAGCATTACAGCCTTAGGCTTACTTGTAGTTCCAGATGTATAAATTAATATAGATAATTCATCATTATTTATTTTTATAGAATCATATTTAGAGTTCTTGGCATCTAATAAATTATGTCCTTTTTTTAATAAATCTGAATAATAAAGAAGATTATTGATCTTGTTATTTAAAGGTTTGACAGAATTATCAGAACCTTCAAAAATGTTATAATCGTTATCATCCATACAAATAAAGAACTTTACTGCAGACTCTTTATTTTTAGATATTTCACTCATTAAATCTAAATATCTAGAATCAAAAATAACAGCATCTACTTGGCTCTCAATAATTAAACGAGTAAGCTCCACATGTGGAAGTAAATAATCCAAAGGAACTACAATACAATTTGCCGTAGAAATGGCAAAATAGCTACAACACCATTCATACCTGTCTGGTGAAATTATAGCTATTTTCTTGCGCTCTAAGCCAAGATCAAGCAAAGCTGATCCAAGCTCTTTTATATTATTATCAAAATCAATAAAAGAAATATCATGAATTTTCTTGTCTTTATCCTTAATACTAAAAGCTGTATTTGTACCGAAATCCCTGGTACTAGCAGCAATAAGTTCTCTAAAATTAGAACATGTTCTCTCTTCATAAATTCTATCTTTATTCATCATTATCACCTATGCCACATTCTACCATTAAGAAAAATATTTTGCAATATCCCAGAAAAAAATTTCGCCCATTTGGGACGGTCCTTTTTGGGCTTTTTTGGGGCCATTTCTCAAAAACACCCAAAAGCTGTTTTCAGGGACACTTCCCAAAAACATCCAAAAGCTGCTTTTAGGGACACTTCTCAAAAACATTCAAAAGCTGTTTTGGGGAAACGTTCCAAAACAGCTAAAGAAAAGGAGCAATACACAATGAGACATATTTAGATTAAGGTAAAAAATTTTATTTAAGAAAAAACAACTCTAAAGTATTATAACTTTTATATTTTTGTTACAATATTGTGATTAAACTTTAATTTTTAGTCAATAATAAAGTTAGGTGATGAATGTATGAGAAAAGGTGGTAAAATTATTAGGGGATTAGAAATTACTGCTATTATTATATTAATTTTGTCTTTTATAACTTTAGCATATTGTGTATACATATCTTTAATGGCAGAAAAAGATTATGCAGATAACTATAGTGCAGAAAAAACATCATTACAAGATGATAGTATGGTAGATAAGCAGAGTATGGAAAATAATATTTCTGATGTAATAGAAAAGGTTAATAGTGCAGTTGTGGGAATATCTAGAGTAAAAAATACAGGAAGTACAGTATTTTTACCTGATGGTTCAGGAAGTTTAGGACTAGGTACGGGTTTTATAGTTACAGATAATGGCTATATAGTTACAAATCAACATGTTTCAGGAGATAAAAATGGAACATGCTATGTTACTTTGGAAGATGGAAGAAGCTTTAATGCTACAGTTGTTTGGGCAGATAGTAATTTAGATTTAAGTATAATTAAAATAAGCACTACCAATTTACCATATCTAGAATTAGGAGATTCGGACAATATAAAGGTTGCTCAAAATGTTTATGCAATTGGTAATCCTATTGGATTTGAGTTCCAGAGGACTGTTACTTCTGGAATAATTAGTGGACTTGATAGAACAATTAAATTAGAAGAAGATGATAAAACATATTATATGGAAGATTTAATTCAGACTGATGCAACAATAAATCCAGGGAATAGTGGTGGACCATTAATTGATGTAAATGGCAAGGTTTTAGGGATTAACTCTGTAAAAATAACATCTGCAGAAGGAATTGGTTTTGCAGTTCCAATTAATATTTTAAAACCAATTATAGAGAAGTTTAAAAATGATGGGGAATTTAACGCTGCAACATTAGGAGTATTTGCATATGACGAAAGCATGATTCCTTATATTAATAAAGAACTAGGAACAAGCTATAGTTTAGACAGTGGTATTTATGTTGAATCTGTTATTAGAAACTCACCTGCTGATAAATCGGGTATTGTAAAAGGCGACATTATTTTAGAAATAGATGGAACCCCTCTAAACAAAATGTCTACATTAAGACAATATATTTATGAGAAAAATATTGGGGATACAGTTAAGATAAAATATTTAAGAAATAGGAAAGAAACAGAAATAGAAGTGACACTAGCTAGAAAATAAAAAAACAAGACTAAGATTTTCTAAGTGACAAAGCTACAAAGAAAATCTTAGTCTTGCTAAACTTACTTCTAGGGGAACTCATCCATTTCAAGGGAAAAATTCTCAAAATAAAAAAAACTGTCTTTCGACAGAAACTTTCTTACCCGAAGGCTCGCAGTTTTTTAACATCCGTTTAGGCTTATCCGTTTAGGCTTTAACTTCCTTAAAGGCCTGGGCATTGAAGTACCCAGGATAGCCCGCAAGGCGGAAAAGCCTGTGGAACCCCACATCATACTCCTCAGTTACGGTGTACACCTTATAGGGAGTAAGAGTAGGTCTTTCCTCATTTTTGCCAGCCCAAAGCGGAATTTCGGAATTGATAAATTCTACCTTTTCCATTGCTTTTTTACCTCCAATTGTCGAATGTAAAAAATTGTAAATAAATTTTGCAACAAATATTATTATACCACATTTTACAGGAATAATCAATATTTAAAATGAAAAATATTATGAATGAAATTTGATTTAATTTAATAGGAAAAATATTATTAATTATTAAGTTTTTGTTTATTCTGATTAGGATTTATTTTTAATACCAATCAAATTGGTTACAATTCACAGCATTAAAAATAAATATTTATATATAGAAAATTTATATATTTTTTTGAATTTTAACGCTCCTTGCTGGAGCTTATGCTCCAAATAGCTGCGCGGAGACGAAAAATTCTCAAAAAAATATAAATTTTCTTAAACAAAATCTAAACTGGCTGTGAATTGTAACACAAACTGTGCTACAAAATAAAAAAATTTAAAGAAATCTCTTGCAAATTATAAAAAAGTATGCTATATTATATAAGTGACTTTTAAAGATGCAGTCCGAGGTGTAGCGCAGTTGGTAGCGCGCGTGGTTTGGGACCATGAGGTCGCAGGTTCGATCCCTGTCACCTCGACCAGAAAAAGGAGCTTTTTGAAAGCTCCTTAAATTGTTTTTTGGCTATTTTAAGCCTTTTTTCTTTTCTCAAACTTCTTCAAAATTTCTCTATATTTGTGTTACTGCATTCAATGTTGCATTCAGTTGAAATTTTTTGAATGTAATAATTGCAT
>CALXJR010000034.1 GCA_944388675.1 uncultured Clostridia bacterium | reverse complement strand
CGAACGAAAACGGTGAATTAAAATATGGTGAATCTCATATATTAGGCAACTTATTTAGTGTAAAAGCCATTGAAGAAATAAGTAAAAATACATTACCTTATCATAGTGCTTTTAAAAAAGCAAAATATTTAGATAAAGATGGAAAAATAGTAACAAGTGACAAACCAAACGCATATAAATTTGAAGCATTTTTATTTGATGCATTTGATACATTAGATGATATTGCAATATTAAGAGTAAAAAGAGAAGAAGAATTTGCACCAGTTAAAAATGCAGAGGGCGTTGATAGTCCAGAAACAGCAAGAAAATTATACAATGATTTTCATAATAAAAAATAAAATCGCCCATTTGGGACGGTCCTTTTGGGGCGAAGAAATTATAAAATAAAATCGCCCTAATAAAGGACCGTCTTTATTGTAAGAATTATTTAAAATTTCGCCACAACATTTATCAAAATAGGCGAAAAGGAAGGAAATATTATGGAATATTTAGATAAATATAACAGTTGGTTAAATGACCCATCAATTGATGAAGATACTAAAAAAGAATTAAGAAGTATTAAAGATAATGATTCAGAAATACAAGATAGATTTTATAAAGATTTAGAGTTTGGTACAGCTGGACTAAGAGGAGTAATAGGAAATGGAAGTAACAGAATGAACAAATATACTGTTACAAAAGCAACACAAGGCTTAGCAAATTATATTAATAAAAATAATCCAGACAAAAAAGGTGTTGCAATTGCATATGATTCAAGACATATGTCTAAAGAATTTAGCGAGTTTACAGCACTTTGCCTAAATGCAAATGGAATTAAAACATATGTATTTGACTCATTAAGACCAGTTCCAGAGTTATCTTTTGCTGTAAGAGAGTTAAAATGTATTGCAGGAATAATGATTACAGCAAGCCACAATCCTCCAAAATATAATGGATATAAAGTTTATTGGGAAGATGGAGCTCAAATTGTTCCACCACATGATAAAGGAATAATTAATGAAGTAAATGCAATTGAAGATTTTGGCAAAATAAAAAGCATGGATAAAGAAGAAGCAATAAACAAAGGGCTATATAATGTTATAGGAAAAGAAATTGATGATAAATATATAGATACTTTAAAAAGTTTAGTATTAAACGAAGACATAATTAAAAAAGTACAAAAAGATATAAATATTGTTTATACACCTTTACATGGAGCAGGAAATATGCCTGTACAAAGAGTTTTAAAAGAAATTGGGTTTGAACATGTTTATGTTGTACCAGAGCAGGAAAAACCAGATGGAGATTTCCCAACAGTAAGCTATCCAAATCCAGAAGATGCAAATGCATTTAAGCTAGCATTGGAGCTTGCAAAAAAAGTAAATGCAGATGTTGTACTTGCAAATGACCCAGATGCAGACAGATTAGGAGTATATGCAAAAGATTCAAAAACAGGTGAATATCATTCTTTTACAGGAAATATGTCGGGACTTTTAATTGCAGAATATGAATTATTCGTAAAAAAGGAAAGAGGACAAATTCCAGCAAATGGAGCATTAATAAAAACAATAGTATCTTCTAATTTAGCAGATGCAATTGCAAAAGAGTATAACTTAAAACTAATAGAAGTTCTAACAGGATTTAAATATATAGGAGAGCAAATGAGAAAATTTGAACAAGACCATTCTTATACTTATATGTTTGGATTTGAAGAAAGTTATGGATGCTTAATTGGAACACATGCAAGGGATAAAGACGGAATTGCAGCTGTTATGGCTCTTTGTGAAGCTACTGCATATTATAAAGATAAAGGTCTTACTTTATGGGATCAAATGATTAATATTTATGAAAAATATGGTTATTATAAAGAAAAGACAATATCTGTTACGAGAGAAGGAGCAAGTGGAGCAGAAGAAATTAAGCAAATGATGGAAAACATGAGACAAAATCCACCAACAACTCTTGGTAAATATAAAGTACTAGAAATAAGAGATTATAAATTAGATACAATAAAAAATACTGTAACAGGTGAAGTAACAAAAACAGGACTTCCAACATCAAATGTTTTATATTATGCATTAGAAAATGACGCTTGGTGCTGCGTAAGACCATCTGGAACAGAACCAAAAATTAAGTTCTATATAGGAATAAAAGCAGATACAGAAAAACAAGCAGAAGAAGATTTAAAAGCTTTAACAAAAGTAATGGAAGAAAAATCAAATATATAAAGAAAAAAGGAATAGTAGAAAAAATCTATTATTCCTTTTTATTTGTATCTTTCCAACCATTAATATTATTACGCTTAATAGCACCAATAATATTTGCCTTAACATGTTTATTTTTAAGAGAAAGAGTAACAATTAAATCTTTAATATATTCCCTTGTAGAATTACCATCCATTGGACAAACCTTGGGCATTATTTTTGTACTAGAACGTCTAATATACCTCTTAGTTTCTTTTTCTGGAACATATATTAAAGGCCTAATAACAGTAATTCCCGAACGATTCATATAACTTACAGGTGAAAATGTAGAAATACTTCCAGCAAAAAACAAATTCATTAAAAAAGTTTCTAATGCATCATCTAAATTATGCCCTAAAGCAATTTTTGTACAACCTTCACGTTTAGCTGCAGTATTCAAAATACCTCTTCTTAAATTAGCACATAAAGAACATGGATTTTTCTCATGTCTATCTTCAAAAACAATTTGACTAATATTATACTTTTCCTCAAAAAAAGGAACACCAATTTCCTCACAAGTTTCTTTTAAAAGATTAGAGTCGAAAAACTCAAATCCTGGATTAACACTTATTGCAATTAACTCAAACTTCTTAGGATAAAAAAATTGTAAACTTTTTAAAGCCTTTAGCATAGTAATAGAATCCTTTCCACCTGACAAAGCAACTGCAATTTTATCTCCATCTTCTATCATATTATAATCTTCAACAGCCCTTCTCATATAGCTTAAAATATGTTTCATGATAACTCTCCTTTTATAACATAATGAATATTATATCATAAAATATTATTTAGATAAAGCAATTGACATAAATTAATTAAAATGCTATATTATATTTATATATGAGTCTATAGCTCAGTAGGATAGAGCGCTCCCCTCCTAAGGGAGAGGTCGGGGGTTCGATTCCCTTTAGGCTCACCAAAAAATAGAATAACCTAAAACGTTTTCTTAACTAAATATTAAGAATCAGTTGGAGGGAATCGAAAAGGAGGGAAAGTAAACAATCTAGTAGATTGTTTACCCGACGCGGGTAGATTCCCTTTAGGCTCACCAGAAAAAGGAAGAAACATTTTTTAGTTTCTTCCTTTTTAAATTTGATAATGTCCCTTGCAAGATAAAACTACGACATCACCATCACTATTAAAAGTATATACTAGCCTATTTGCTTTATCTATTCTTTTACTATAACCTTCTCTATTTTTTAATATTTCAGCCTTTCCAACTCTACTATCTTTACCATTTCTTTGTATATCAGCAAGTAACATATTTATTTTCTTTAGTGTCTTTTTATCTTCATTTTGCCAACTTAGATATTCTTTCCAGCTTCTTTCTGTAAAAATGCTATTCATCAGCCATTGCCTCCAATTCTTCCATTGTCTTAACAATAACTTTACCTTCATCTAATTGTTTAAAGCTTTCATCTAATTTCATTAAATATTGTAAATTTTCTTGTGCTTTTTTTAATTCATTATAAGTAGATAAATCAATCCATACCATATTTTCTTTACCATTCCCATTTCTACTTACAATTATAACATCATTATTTTCTACAACATCATCACAATACTTTTTAAAATTTTGTCTTGCTTCACTTACACTAATAGCTTGCATAATACTCAATCCTTTCTTTATACAAAATATTATACATTATTCTGTACATAATATTGTACTATATTATTATATGTAAGTCAAGTGATTTTATACACTTTTTGCTCGATTTTCCAACAATTCTTCTGTAGTAAGACCATTGTTCTCCTTGGAATCTTTTAGCCCTTCTTAAATTTGCAATCTAGAATAGATTACCTCTATTATATCATCAAATGCAATAATCAAGGCAATAGCAATTATAGTAAGACTTAATAGACTCATAACTAAAAGAATATTGTTAAACAAATTAAATTTTGTTATAATGATTAAAACATAAAAAGCAAGGAGGAATGTATGAATATATAAAATTCATACAAGTTAAAATGATAGAAGAAAAATTTATGAAAGAAGCTTTAAAAGAAGCAGAAAAATCATATGAAAAAGAAGAGATTCCTGTAGGTGCTGTAATTGTAAAAGATGGTAAAATTATTGCAAGAGGACATAACCTAAAAGAAACAAAAACAGACGCAACAAACCATGCAGAAATAATAGCAATAAGAAAAGCAAGTAAAAAATTAAAAACATGGAGACTAACAGGTTGCACAATGTATGTAACACTTGAGCCTTGTACAATGTGTGCAGGAGCACTAATACAAGCAAGACTAGACAAAGTAGTAATAGGAACAATGGACGAAAAAACAGGAGCCTGTGGATCAGTATTAAATGTACTAAAAGACTATAAATTTAATCATAAAGTAGAAGAAGAATATGGTGTTATGGAAAGAGAATGTAGAGAAATACTACAAAAATTCTTTAAAGAATTACGAAAAAAGAAAAAATAACAAAAAAGTGCATTTCACATATAAAAAAATATTTGAAATGCACTTTAATAAAACTATTTCTTTGACTCTATAATAATAGTTACAGGACCATCATTTAATAATTCAACTTTCATATCTGCTCCAAAAATTCCTGTTTCAACAACTGGAATTTGTTTTTTACATTCAGAAATAAAATATTCATATAATGGAATTGCTTGTTCTGGTCTTGCAGCTTCAATAAAAGAAGGACGATTCCCATCTTTACAATTTCCATAAAGAGTAAACTGAGAAATAATTAAAAGCTCTCCATCTACATCTTTTAAAGATAAATTCATTTTATCATTTTCATCTCTAAAAATTCTCAAATTAACCACTTTTTTAACCAAGTAATCCACATCTTGCTTGCTATCTGTGGATGAAATACCTAGTAAAACCAAAAATCCTGTATTTATTTTACCATGGACAACACCATCAATGGTAACACTTGAATATTTTACTCTTTGTACAACTACTTTCATTGTAATAAACCTCCAATTGAAAAATATAATATATAAAAAAACAAAAAATTGCAATAAAAATTTAATATAAATAAAAAATTAGCTAGAAACAAGCAATCTAAATAAATTTAGCTGGAATAGTCACATTTGACATTTTTTAAAGTTTTGATATAATTATAAAACCAAAGATATGGAGATGTATCGAAGAGGTCATAACGAGGCTGACTCGAAATCAGTTAGCTGGGAAATCCGGCCCGTGGGTTCGAATCCCACCATCTCCGCCAATATTATGAGGAGGAAAAATGAACGTAAAAGTAAAAGAAAGAATAAAATTAAGTTTAGCAGTAGCAGTCTTAGCAATTATAATAATGGTAGTATTAATAATTGTATTACAATATCAGGTAGAAGGAGAAACAAATATGCCTTTTAAACTATCTAAAATTACTATAATCAGTACAGCAGAAGGCGAAGAAAAAACAGGAGAAGAAGATATAAACAAATGGGACTTTACTATAAATCAAAATAACGATATATACTTTTTTATAGAATCTAATGGAGAAAACACAAAGGAAGAAGACTTATTAGAATCAGTTACAATAGAAAACATATCTATAACTAAATCTCCAACAAAAGGTGAAATAAAAACTTATATGCCTAATAGTGAAGAAGGAAGAACATTTACATATAATGATCAATACTTAGTACAAGATAAATTAGAATATACTGGAAGTAAGAATAATAATCCAAAAACATTAGAAATAGGTAGTAAAGGTGGATCTGCAGTAATAAGAATTGCAAACACAAATATTGGAGAATATATATCAAATGAAGATCAGGAAATAAAACATGATGGAAGTTTAATAACAAAGATAGGACTTACAGAACAAGATGTGAATTTTCAAGTAAATTTCGATTTAATACTTACAATAAATAAAATAAAATATAAAACCAATATTACACTAGATTTACCATGTGAAAACTTATGTACAGAAGGAACAACAACAAAAGAAATAACAGACATGAGTAATATAATTTTTAAAAGAATACATTAATCGCGACCATCTGCTAAGTTCCTTTTTGGTAAAAAATAATTAAAAATGTTGATATATTTTAAAAATTTTGAAGTTTTGAATAGCAATATAGAGTAAAGCAAAAAAATGATAAAATTTTAAAAAATATATCAACTTTTTATTAATAAAATTATTACAGACTTTTTCGCTCCAAAAGGAATGTCCCAAAAGTGCGAAAAAGAAGGACTATATTAGGAAAAAATACTTGAAAAATTAGTAAAAATATTATATAATATTATACGTATGAGAATATGTCTAACTTTTGTATGGAAAGCATCCAATAGAGACCTGTGAACCTTGTCAGGTCCGGAAGGAAGCAGCAATAAGCAGAACCTCTCTATGTGGAGTGCTCTCCATAGAGAAGTTGGAGTTTAAAATCTCATACTTTTTTAAAATAAATATGTTTGGGGGTGTAAACTTGGAATATACAGCACTTTATAGAAAATTTAGGCCACTAACATTTAGTGAAATGGTCGGTCAAGAACATATAGTAAAAACCCTAAAAAATGAAATAATAAACGATAGAGTAGGTCATGCATATCTATTTAATGGAGTTAGAGGAACAGGTAAAACTTCAGCTGCAAAAATATTAGCTAGAGCTGTAAATTGTTTAAATCCGCAAAACGGAGAACCTTGTAATGAATGTAGCATATGTAAGGCAGCACTGGATGGTTCGCTAACAGACATTGTAGAAATGGATGCTGCATCAAATAATAGTGTAGATGATGTAAGGGCAATAAGGGATGAAGTAAATTTTTTACCTACAGTTGCAAAATACAGAGTATATATAATAGATGAGGTACATATGCTTTCACCAGGAGCTTTTAATGCATTATTAAAAACATTGGAAGAACCACCAGCTCATGTAAAATTTATTTTAGCTACAACAGAACCACAAAAACTTCCTGCAACAATACTTTCAAGATGCCAAAGATTTGACTTTAAAAAAATATCTGATGAAAACATAGAAAAAAGATTAGACTTTGTATGCAAACAAAGCAATATACAAATTACTGATGAAGCAAAAAGACTTATAGCTCAGCTTTCAGAAGGAGCAATGAGAGATGCTTTAAGTATTTTAGAAAGATGTACACAAGAAGAGCAACAAATTACAGATGATCTTGTAAAAGAATTAGTGGGGATTCCAAAAGTTGAAAGTGTAAATAAAATTGTAAAAGCAACTTTAGAAAAAGATACAGACACAGCTCTTTCTACTATAGATGAAATTGTTGCAGATGGAAAAGATATAGTTAATTTTTTGTGGGAAATGATTAAATATGTAAAAGACATATTAGTATATAAGACAAACACAAAACTAGAAATATACAGTGAAAAAGAAAAGCAAGATATAAAAGCATTAGCAGATAATACAACCAAAGAAAGATTAATAAACATAATATATGAATTGTCAAACCTACAAAATGACATAAAATGGTCTTCGCAGAAATTAATAATGTTCCAAGTTGCCATAATTAAGTTATGTAATAGCAATACAACAGGAGGAAATACTCCTACAGAGAATAACCAAGATAACAAAGAAATTGAAGATTTAAAATATAAAATTTCGAGACTAGAAAAAGAGATTAAATTATTACAAGAAGCACCAAGACCAACCAATACATTTGCTGAAGTTACAAATACAAAACAACAAAACAAAATAGAATTTAAACCAGAAATAAAAAAATCAAATACAATTAAGTTAGGAAACAGTATACAAAACTGGCCTAAAATAGTAGATAATATTAAACAAGAAGGAAAAATCACATTATACACAAATTTGTTAAATTCCACAGCAAATGAAATAAATGAT
Organism: uncultured Clostridia bacterium; assembly: GCA_944388675.1. Lineage (GTDB taxonomy): Bacteria > Bacillota > Clostridia > TANB77 > CAG-508 > CAG-245. The sequence goes on along the minus strand of CALXJR010000034.1, from coordinate 5,792 downwards.
ATGACAGTTGGAATAAAATTTGAAAAAGGACTTACTCCATTTGGAAAAGCTGTTCTAGAAAAATCCGAAAATATGAATGAGCTTGTAAAACAGGTTTCTATTGAAATGGGAAAACCAATGAGAGTCGTTCTAATAGATAATAATGATGAAATAGCTGTAAAGGCTGATAATTTCAGTAATATAGGTAAAGATTTAGATATGCCTATTAATATAATAGAATAATAAGGAGGAAATAAAATGTCAAAAAGAGGAGGATTCCCAGGCATGGGAGGATTTGGAGGAATGAATCTAAATCAACTAATGAAAGAAGCAAAAAAAATGCAATCTGATATGGAAAAATCACAAGAAGAACTTGCTGAAAAAGAATTTGAAGCTACAGCTGGTGGAGAAGCGGTAAAGGTTGTTGTATCTGGTAAAAAAGAAATAAAAAAACTAGAAATAAAACCAGAAGTTGTAGATCCAGATGATGTAGAAATGTTAGAAGATTTAATAACAACATGCATAAACAATGCACTAAAACAAGTAGATGATGCACAAGTTCAATCACTTGGCAAATACAACATTCCAGGATTAATGTAATAATAGGAGATAATAAATATGTCATATTATGCACCATCAATAGAAAAACTAATTGAAAGCTTTGAAAAACTACCAAGCATAGGAAGTAAAACAGCAGCAAGACTAGCATTCTACATATTAGATGCAAGTGAAGAAGAAACAAATGAATTTATACAAAGTATACAAAATGCAAAAAAGAACTTAAAATACTGTTCAAAATGCTACAATATAACAGATACAGACCCATGTCCAATATGCTCTAATCCAGCAAGAGACCAATCTACAATTTGTGTTGTAGAAGATGTAAGAGATGTTGTAGCAATGGAAAAAACACATGAGTTTAAAGGCTTATACCATGTATTACATGGTTCAATATCTCCAATGAATGGAGTAGGTCCTGACGACATAAAAATAAAAGAACTTTTAGCAAGATTAATGGATGGCACTGTAAAAGAAGTAATACTTGCTACAAACCCTAGGGTAGAAGGAGAAGCAACAGCCATGTACCTATCTAAGTTAATAAAACCACTAGGAATAAAAGTAACAAGAATTGCTCATGGAATACCGGTTGGAGGGGACTTAGAATACACAGATGAAGTTACATTAAGTAGAGCATTAGAAGGAAGAGTACAACTATAAATGTAATAAAAATGAAAAATATATGGTAAGGTTAGTTTCCGTATATAAATTATAAACAAAAGACAAGTAATAACATTTATGAAAGATTAGAGTTATTGACTTGTCTTTTATATATGTTAAAATAAAAATATATATTATTAATATTAGAGGTAAAATATGAAAGTTTTAAGAAAATTTTTAGTAATATTAACAGCAATGATTATATCAATACTTGCATTTTCATGTTTAAACAAAACAAATGCAGAACCAGGAGGTCCAATTTACTTAGGAATAGTAAGTTTAAGAAGCTCTGGATATGGTTATAGACAAGGCGGAAAACAAGTATGGAAAATAGCAAGTTATAATAGCCCATCAGGAGGAACAGCAGATTTAAGCCAAATGATATACTGTATAAAAGCAGGACCAGGATTTGGCTCATCAGATATGTCCACAGGTGGAGTAGAAAAGATAAGTACATACAACCAAAAATTTAATTTAAAAGATTTAAACTCAATAGAAAGCCCATATAGAGATGTATTACCTACAGGAGAAAATTACAATAAATTAATGTGGGTATTAGATCATCTATATATTATTCCAGAAGATGGAAACGAAACAGATAAAAATAATTTCTTAAAGAGTGTAATATCAACTGAAAGATATGATTTATTAACAAATGACGAAATAGATGTAATACAACAATTAGCAATATGGTATTTTACAAACCCAACAGGAGAATATCATTATGAAGATATAGAATTATATAGAAACAGATTACAAGGACAAGATTCCGACTATAAAACATTTGAAGACTTACTAGGAGAAGATGGCTGGGATAAACAAGATGCAGCATCAGCTTTATATGATTACTTTATAGACAATGCAGATGGTTCTTATGTAAGTGTAAATGCAAGTACAAGCCCTATAAGCTTAGATGACTCAAATGCAGGAATGATTGTTTCTGGAAATAATATAATAGCAGGACCATTTACAATTAATGAATTATTGGATATAGATTATGAATTAACTGCAACATATACAAACCAAAATAATGAGCAAATAAACCCAAGTCTTGGAATAAAAAATTCAACAGGAAATGTAGTTACTACAAATAAAAGCTTAAAAGAATTAGTAGGACAAGAATTTTATTTAATAGTACCAGCAAGTACAAATACTACAAAAATAAAAATGACAATAAATACTTCTTACTCAAACAAAGAAATAACATATTGGTCAGTAGCAAATGCACCAAATACAGAACAACCAGTAGTAATAATAACAGATAAAGATTATAATTTTAAGAATGAAACAGAAGTAAGCTTAACACAAGGAAGTTATAATTTAAAACTTGTAAAAGTAGATAAAGATGATAACAGACCTTTAAGTGGTGCAAAATTTAGTGTAACAATAAATAATGGAGAGCCTAAACAATATACAACAGAGCAAGATGGAAGCATAGTAATAAATGACATACAAATAACAAATACAGATAAAGACACTATAACAATACAAGAAATCGATCCACCAGATGGATATAACTCAATTATTGGAACATTAACTGTAGAAGTAGAAAAAGCAATAAGTGATGGTAAATATGTAGTTACAAATGTACAATTTACAAGTTCAACAAATCCTAATGGAAGCACAATTGGACTAGATGGAAGTACAATAACAGTAACAGTACCAAACGAAAAAGTATCTGGTTCATATAAATTACAACTAATAAAGAAAGATGCAGATGCTGATATAAATCTAGAAGGAGCAGTATTTAGTGTAAAAATAAATAATGGAGAAGCGGTGCAATATAAAACAGATAATAGTGGTTCAATATTAATAGACAATATATCAATAACAGAGCCAGGAACAGATACAATTACAATAGAAGAAATAACACCACCTGCTGGATATAGCAAAATGATAGGAACAATAATATTAAATGTTACAAAAGTTGCAAGTGGAGGCTCATATGTAGTAAGTAACATAGAATTTGCACAAGGCTCACAAGGGAATGGCTCTACTGCTCATTTAGAAGGTGGAGTAATAACAGTAACAATTCCAAATAAAAAACAAGGAGGTTCATACAACCTTCAGTTAATAAAGGAAGACAAAGAAAACCATAATAAATTAGCAGGAGCAGTATTTAACATTAGTGTTAATGGACAATCTCAAGAATATATAACAGATAATAATGGACTTATAACAATAAGTAATATACAAATTACAGAAATTGGTACAGACATAATAACAATAGAAGAAGTTACTCCTCCTGCAGGATACAATTCATTAATAGATAGACTTGTTATAGAAGTAACAAAATCATTAAGTGGAGGAGAATATGTAGCAAGTGGTGTACAATTTGCAGAAAACTCAAGTGGAGAGGCACATGTAGACTTAAACAATGGTTTAATCACAGTTACGGTTCCTAATGAGAAGAAAGAAGGAGTTTACAATCTTCAATTAATAAAAGAGGATAAAAACAATCATAATAAGCTTTCAGGTGCAGTATTTAGTGTAACTGTAAACAATGGAGAGTCAAAACAATATACTACAAACCAAGAAGGTAGTATAACAATAGACCCAATAGATATTTTGTCAGAAGGAATAGATACAATAACAATACAAGAAATAACACCACCTGCTGGATATAATTCAGTAATTGGAACATTAACAATAGAAGTAACAAAACAAGAAAGCAATGGTGAATTTGTAGTAAGCAATGCACAATTTACAGATGATACAAATACACAAGGAAGTACAATTAATTTACAAAACGGATTAATAACAGTAACAATTCCTAATGAAAAACAAACAGGAGTATACAATTTAGAATTATTAAAAGTAGATTCTCAAAATTCATCTAAAGTATTAAGTGGAGCAATTTTCACAGTACAAGTAAATGATGGAGAAGTAAGAGAATACACAACAGACCAAGATGGAAGAATTACAATAGATAGTATAGCTATAACAGAAGAAGGAATAGATACTATAACAATTGAAGAAATACAAGCACCAGAAGGCTACAACAAAATAATAGGAACATTAAAAGTAAATGTAGAAAAAACAAATCAGGATGGAGAATTTACTGTAAGTAATGCTGTATTTACAGAAGATACAGCAAATACACAAGGAAGTACAGTAACATTAAACGGAAATACAATAACAGTAACAGTACCAAATGGATATTTTGACTTATCATTAAGAAAATTCATCACAGGAGTAAATGATGAGCAAATAACAAATAGAATACCACAAGTAGATGTTAGCACCTTAGTAAATGGTAGCAGTACAACTGCAATATATAATCACACAAAAAATCCTATTTCAGTAGCAATAGGCGATACAGTAATATATACAATAAGAGTATATAATGAAGGAACAATGGACGGATATGTAAATGAAATAACAGATCATTTACCAGAACAATTGGAGTTCTTACCAGACCATGAAATAAATACACAATATAGATGGGTACAAGATGAAAACGACCCAAGAACAATTAGAACAGACTACTTATCTAGGGCAAATGAACAAACAGCAGGAGCAAATAAACTTTCAGCATTTAATGGCCAAGAGTTAGACTATAGAGATGTACAAATTGCATGTAAAGTAGTACTAACAAGCCCTATGCCAGAAAAGATAACAAATATAGCAGATATATCAGATTTCTCAGATGAAAGTGGAAATAAAGTAATAGATAGAGATTCACAAGAAGACAATGTAGAGCTTCCAACAGATGAAGATTTACCAAATTACAAAGATGATGAAATTAATCAAAACTATGTACCAGGGCAACAAGATGATGATGACTTTGAAAAATTAATATTAAAAGAATTTGATTTATCATTAAGAAAGTTCATTACAAAAGTAAATGATGATGTAATAACGAATAGAGTTCCACAAGTAGATGTAACACCACTTGTAAAAGGTAGCAGTACAACTGCAATCTATAACCATACAAAAGAGCCAGTAAAAGTAACAATAGGTTCAGTAGTAGAATATACAATAAGAGTTTACAATGAAGGACAAGTAGATGGATATGCAACCGAGATAAAAGATCACATACCAGAACAATTAGAATTCTTACCAGACAATAGCACAAACCAAGAATACAGATGGGTAATGTTAGATGAAAATGGAAATGTAACTCAAAATGTAGAAGAAGCAGTAGCTATAAGAACAGATTACTTATCAAAAGAAAATGAGCAAACAGAAGGAGAAAACAAATTAGAGGCATTTAATGGTAGCACTCTAGACTACAGAGATGTAAAAGTAGCATTTAGAGTAAAACAAACAGATGAAATAGCCAAGAAAATCACAAACATAGCAGATATATCAGACTATACAGATGAAGATGGAAACAAAGTACCAGATAGAGATTCAGAAGAAGATAATGTAGAAATTCCATCTGATGAAGACTTACCAAATTACAAGGATGATGAAATAAATCAAGATTATGTACCAGGACAACAAGATGATGATGATTTTGAGAAAGTAGAAATTGCAGAGTTTGATTTATCTTTAAGAAAATTCATAACAGCAGTAAATGACTCAGAAATAACAAACAGAATTCCACAAGTAGATGTAACGCCTCTTATAGATGGAAGCGGAACAACAGC
>CALXJR010000033.1 GCA_944388675.1 uncultured Clostridia bacterium | reverse complement strand
AAATCCATTTGGTACTGGCACCTTATCTCCACTTGCATCTGTTTCTACATGCATATAGTTATTATCTTCTAACACTACTGCCTTTGTCTCTGCTTTTCTTCCTTCTTCATTTGTTGTAGCTAGCTCTAAATTTTTGTTATTAGAAAATGCAAATACTACCACACCTAATATTACTAACACTACTAGAGTAATTGGTAATATTACTTTTATTTTGTTATTTTGTTTTGTGTTTGTATTAAATTGTTTTTCTTTTTTGTTTTGTTTCATAATTTTATTTCTCCTTCTCATAAGTTTTTTAAACGCAAAAAAGGAAAACATATGCTAGTTTTCTAGCACTACGTTTTCCTTTTTATTAACTACTAATAGAGTAGAATTTACTCCTACTCTTATTTTATTTATTAAATTACTTTCTTCTTTGTTTTGTAAAAATGCAATGTGTGTGTGTGTGTGTGTGTTACAGCCACAAGGGTTACAAGGTTTTTCATGTTTTAAGTACCTTTCTCTTGTTTTTTGATTTTTCAATATAGTTTACGATATTTTTTGAATTTAATTATCTGCTCATTACTATTTTTAGTTTATCATAAACCTTGAAAGTATTCAATTCTTTCTGTAAGTTGTAATACAATTGTAATATTTTATTTTAACTTTCAAAAACTTAACTTAAATTTATTTAGTTATGAATTGTAAAATTCTTTTAAATCATTATTAAAACTAAAAATATTATAATACTTAATACTTTTTTACTAATTAAAATGTAATTATATAATTTTATTCCTATATTATTTATCTCTTTATATGTATTTATTATTTTTTCTTTATCATCTTTATTTATTAGATTTTTCTTATCTATATAATCCCCTGCTACATATTCTGCTCTGGTCATTGCATCTGTCTCTAAATGGCTACGCACCATAAAAGATATAGATTGTACTAAGATTAATGAAATTAGTAAGCAATACAAAACTTGTTCACTAAATAAATTTAATGAAGCTAAGATACAAATAATAAGGAAATATAAATTACTTAAATTGGAAAAGATAAAGTTAAACTTTAATATGTTCTTATTTTGAATAGAGTGTATACTTTCATGTGCAATTGTTTGTATTCTTGCAAAATTATCTTTTATATTCGCAATTATAATTTTATTTTGCATTACTAAATATAAACTTGTTTGAGATTTAGAGTTTTCATCTAATTCATCTATTTCTACATCTTTATTATTTAACTTTTCTAGAATTTCTTCACATATTTCTTTATTCTTTGGAAATACATTAGTTATTTTATTTAAAGCCTTATCTTGAGATAATTGTTTTAATTTTTTTATGTCTTTTATTTTTATATTTAATCCTAGTTTTAAAATTAATAAAAATACTAAAAACATTATTATAATAATAAGATACATTTCTTACTCCTTTTCGCCCATTGGGGTCGGTTCTTTTGGGACGAAAGTCTTTAAATTCAATAAACAAAAATTGATATGTTTTAAAAATTTTGAGGTTTCGCATAGCAATTTAAAGCAAAGCAACCACAAGAAACCAATAAATTTTAAAAAAATATATCAACTTTTTTAAACAGCCTCACTTTTTTAACCTGTCCCCAAAAACAGCTTTTAGATGCATGAGTGACGCGTCCCCAAAAGCACCCAAAAGCACCTTAGTCCTATTAAAAAGCGTGTAAACCAACATTTACACGCCTTATTTTTATAAAACATCTTTTACTGCTTCTGCAATTATTTTGTTTACATCTGCTACAACTACATTAAATTTAACTTCTGCTTCAAAGTATGCTTTTATTTCTTCATTACTTAATAATTTTTCATATTTCTTTTGTAATAATTGCTTTTCTTCTAGTGTTTCTTCTCCTTTTAGTGTTTTTACTTGAACACTATACCTCATTTTTTCAAAATCTTCAACTTTCTCTTTAGTTTCAGGGTTTTCTTCTATTTGTTGTTTTAGCTTTTTATATTCTTTATATTCTTTTGACTCTCTAATTTCTTTGGCTAATTTGTTTGCTGTATCATATACATTCATTTATTTTAGCCCTCCTTATGCTATGCATATGCATGTCTTTTTCTGAAACTTAATAGGTTTGTAATCTCCTTTTGAGAATTTTCTGCTTTGCTTGCTTTTGCGGCTTTTTCTTGCATCATTTGCTTTGCTTGTTTTTCTGCCATTGTTTCACAAATTGCTTTTTCATATGTGAAATGTGTTTCTTGAGCAATTTTTTCCCAATTGAACTGTTCTTTTACTTTTTGTTTTGCTCTCTTTGCACAATTTTGTGCTAATTGATGATCATAAAGTAGAGCTGTAACTGAATCTGCAATCGAATTTGGATTTCCAGCATAAGATTTCATTCCGTCAACACCATGTGTTATTATCTCATCTAATCCACCAACATCTGAAACTACTGTTGGAACTCCTGCAAGCATTGCCTCTAATGCAACTATTCCAAATGGTTCATATGTGCTTGGGAAAACTGCTACATCTGCGCATTTATACATTTTTTGTACTTGTTTTGAATCTAAGTATCCTGTAAAATAAACTTTATTATTTAGACCTAAACTTGCAGCTTCTGCTTTTAATTCATCAAGCATCCCACCACGTCCTGCGATTATTAATTTTGAATCATGATAGTTTGAAAGTATTTTAGGCATTGCAGCAATTAGATGCTGTATTCCTTTTTCATATACCAATCTTCCTACATAAAGAATTATTTTTTCATTATCCATTGCATATTTTCTTCTAAAATCATAATCTCTCTCTATTCCTGCAAAATTTGATAAATTTATTCCATTAGGTATTACATTTATTTTATCAAATGGTAATCCAAATAATCTTTGTATATCATTTTTCATAAAATTACTATTTACAATAACTTCTGAAGCTTCATATGTTAAAAGCCATTCTGTATCATTTATATATCTTTGTGTTTCATCATGAATTCCACTATTTCTACCTGATTCAGTGGCATGGATTGTTGCTACAATTGGAATGCCAAATGCTCCTTTTAATGCTTTAGCAGCATTAGCCACTAACCAATCATGGGCATGTATAACATCAAATTTTCCTTGTTTATTTATTATTTCAGTTGCTTTTGATATTAAATTGAAATTAAGTTGCAGTATCCAATCTATAAAGTTGTTTGAATGTATCATGTAGTTATCTACCCTATATACATTTACTCCTTTATCATTTTCATATTCTGGTACATTTGTGTCATCTCTATAGGTAACAACTGTAACTTCATGTCCATCTTTTATTAATCTTTTTGATAGATCATGAACAACTCTAGCTATCCCCCCAACTATTCTTGGTGGATATTCCCATGTTAGCATTAAAATTTTCATTAGCAAAATCTCCCTTCAATATATTTTCTTTGGTTTAAAAATGTAAATTTTTGACTTATTACATTTTATACAAAAAAAATTTAAAAGTAAATATTTTTTGATAAATTTTTTAATTTTATTTTATGCTTTTCTATTGAAATTATTAAATTTTTGATATAGTATATAATAAGATTTAATATGAGCGAAAACAAAGGAGGAAAAAACATGCCTAGAAAACCATCAAAAAAGACTGAAGAATTAGAAAAAATCAAATCTGAAGAAGTTAAAAGTACTAGAAGAAAAAGTACTAAAAAGTCTGATGAAAATGAAGTTACAACAACAAATAAAAAAACTACAACTACCACAAAAAAAGGAAAAACTACTAGTAAAAAAACTTCTACAAAATCTAGCTTGTTAGAGAAAATTTTACCTACTAAAAGTGCTAAAGATGATACTAAAGTAAAAAGCAAAAAAACAACTACTAGAACTAGAAAAACAAGCACAACAAAAAAGTCTACTTCATATAAAAGTACGACTTTGGCATCTGCAAGAACCTCTAAAGCAAAAAAAGTGTCAAAAGATATAAATCCAGATGATATTACAGCCTCTACTAATTTAACACAAAAAATAGAAATTCTTGAATATTATGATTTACCTTATAGGTACAATCAAACTGTTGTAAAAGTTCTTGCTCAAACTCCAACTACACTATTTATTTATTGGGATATATCTGATGATGATAGAAATAATTTTATAAAGCAATATGGTGAAAATTTCTTTAATGATACAAAACCTGTACTTGTAATTCATAATAATACAATGCACTATTCTTTTGAAATTGATATTAATGATTTTGCAAATAGTTGGTATTTGCATGTAAATGATGCTAATTGTGAATATTCAGTAGAACTCGGACGTAGACCAAAATATTATAATGATGAAAGACATGTTGATATTCCAAATAATTATTTATATGTATCTTCGTCAAATACTATAGAAGCACCAAATGACCATGTATTATTTGATAAAAATTTAAAAACAGTATACTTTAAAGATGTAAAAACCAATATAGTTACTGCAAAAGAGATTACTTCAATATCATTTATTAGAAATATTGGAAAAATCTATAATTTATATGATTTGAGAAGTGACTTTAATAAAAATTCTTGGATTAATAGTAATCATTGGCAATTGGATTTAAAAAATCCTTCCTCAACTTCTAGTTCTACCTTTAAATAAATCTGTGCCTATTTAAAAGGCACTTTAATTTTCTATTACAAAATGAAAAAGGAGATTTTACTATGAAAAACAACCCAAAAGGATATGTTAGCTTCGTTTTACATGCACATTTACCTTTTGTACATCATCCTGAAAGTGAAGACTATTTAGAAGAGCAATGGCTATTCGAAGCAATTTCAGAAACTTACATTCCTTTACTTTTAAATTTTGAAAAGCTAGTTAATGAGCATGTAGATTTTAGAATAACTATGTCTATGACTCCTCCTCTACTTAATATGCTAGATAACAAATTGCTACAGGAAAGATATATTAAATATTTACAAAAACACATTGAACTTTCAGAAAAAGAAATTAAAAGAAATGAAGATAATAAAACTGTTCAAAATCTATCTAAATATTATTTTGATAGATATTCACATGATTTACATGTTTTTAAAGATATTTATAAATGCAATATAATTCAAGGTTTTAAACATTTTCAAGATATTGGTGTATTAGAAATTATAACTTGTGGTGCAACTCATGGATATTTTCCAATTTTATATGTTAATGAAAAAACTGTTAGAGCACAAATTGCAGTAGGTGTACAATGCTATGAGAAATATTTTGGTAGAAAACCTCGTGGAATTTGGCTTCCTGAATGTGGATATGTTCCAGAAGCTGATAAATATTTAAGAGAATTTGGAATTGAATATGTAATTACTGAAACTCATGGTATATTATATGCTAATCCTACTCCTATTTATGGTACTTTTGCTCCAATAGTTTCTCCTGATGGTGTTGTTGCATTTGGTCGTGATATGGAATCTTCAAGACAAGTTTGGAGCTCTATCAACGGTTATCCTGGAGATTTTAATTACAGAGAATGGTACAGAGATATTGGTTATGATGCACCTTATGATTATATAAAACCATATATTGCAACAAATGGTGCAAGAGTACCTACTGGTATAAAATATTATAGAATTACAGGAAAGGATTGTCCAAAAGATTTTTATAATCCTGTATGGGCATGGGATTCAATAAATAAACAAGCTGGACATTTTTTTGATTGTAGAGAACGTCAAATACTAGAGGCTGCAAAGTTTACACAAAATCCACCTATAATTTTATGCCCTTATGATGCAGAATTATATGGACATTGGTGGTATGAAGGTCCAGATTGGCTATACACATTATTCAAGAAAATCTATTATGATAAATGTGATTTTGATTTAATTACACCAAGTGAATACATAGATAAATACCCTAATATGCAAGTATCTACTCCTTGTAGATCTAGTTGGGGCGCTAATGGATATAGTGAAGTTTGGCTTAATCAATCTAATGATTATGTTCATAGACATCTCCATGTAGCAGGTGATAGAATGGTTGAACTTGCAAATTTATATCCTAATGAAAATAATGAAACTTCTTTAGGTCGTGCATTAAATCAATGTGCAAGAGAACTTCTGCTTGCACAAAGTAGTGACTGGTTATTTATTATTACAAACGGAACAATGGTTGACTATGCTAAAAAGCGAATTAAAGATCATATAGGCAGATTTACAAAATTATATTATCAAATAAAAAATAATAACATTGATGATGATTTCTTAAATAAAATAAATGAAATAGATTGTATATTTCCAGAAATAGATTATAACATTTACAAATAAAAGTGTTGCATTTTACTGTACTTAAAAACTAATTAAAAAATATATAAATTTTTTAGTTAGAGTACTTAAGTTTAAAGTAAAATGCAATACTTTTTTTGTAACTTTTTATTTGTTTAGGAATATTATATGTATATCAGTAGCATTTTAGTAAATACTAAATTATATATTTCCTTTTGGAGGATTTCAATGATTTCTATATGTATTAAAACAAATAATAAAAATGTTATTTCATATTTAATGGAAAATATATCAACCATAAATCTAGATAATATTTTTTTTATAAATAAACAATTCTCTAAATATAATAATATTATTGTTCATTATATAGGAACTAATATTCCTTTATTTTTAGATGAATTAACAAATGTTATAGCCTCTTGTATTATAGATAATTATGAAAATAAAATTATTCATAGCTTACTTATGCTTAATTACTTTTATTTTGATGATACTGATTTAAAAACAATTGAATCTAATCTAACATATTTTTTAAATTCCAAAGTTGACAACAAAATGCTTCCTGTAGAAATATATAATAGATATGATGTTTTATGGAACGATGTGTTACGTTATATTAGTAAGAATAAATCAATGATTTTAGAAGGTTTTATAAGATTTAGAACTCAAGATTATATATCAATTCTTGATTCTTTACTTGATTTTACAGTAAATGAATTTATTTTAAATAGAGAATATTCCGAATTTGTTGAGCTTTTAAAGATATATATAAACTCAAAAGGGCCAAATACTGAATTAGTGCATCTAATATATGTAAATGGTGAATCTATTTTATTAGACGATAATAAAAACATAATCTCTCTTACTCACAATAATTTAGAATCTCATTATTTATCTGATATTTCTTTTTCGTCAAACGATTATGCATTAAATTCATTATTATCACTCCTTCCAAGGAGAATTATTATTCATTTAATAAGTCCAGAAGATGAATTTATAAATACAGTAAAGTTAATTTTTAGCAAAAATGTTTCGATATGTACTGATTGTAATATTTGTAGGACATATAAGTTATTAAATAATAACAGTAATTTGAAATAAAATCTATAGTAATTTGTCGCCAATTTTCCTTATTGATTTTAGTGTAATTATATTTTTTCTTTAAAAGCATCTTTTTTTAATTTTAATTAAAAGCAAAAAAATATTGATAATATATTCTATTATCAATATTTTTTCTATTGATTTATTTTTGTTTTTTCTCTTTTTTCTTTTTTACATTTATCTTTTCCAAATATACTATATTCAATGTTATTGAAACTATATATACAATTACTCCTAATAAGGTAGTTAATCTATTTACAGGTATTCTTGTAACTGCATATAAACTTATTAGTGTTGCTTCTGGAATAATAATTGCCATTAATGTATTATATAAAACTTTTAGAGCTCCTAATTTTCTAAACATTATCATTGTAAATATAATAACTAGTATTGTTACTATAAGCATAGGAATTAAGTAAGGTTTTATTATACTCTTTAATTTTACATTAGCATTATGAGTAACTTCAACATCTGTTATTGCATTTTCTATTCCAAATTTTTCATTTATTTTAGTATTTAGATCAGATATTTGTTGTTCAGATGCTTCTTTTACATTTATTTGTACCATATCTTTATACATTTCTACATATTGTATTAAAATTCTTTGATTTCCAAATACTTCATCTGTAATTTCTTTTAGATCTTTTATTTCAAATGGATTTTTTATATTTATTCCAATTTGTGTATTTTCTGAATATTTTATTCCAACATTAAAGCCAATAGTTGATATTACTATTATTCCGGCAATAAATAAACATACTAATAATATTTTAATTATTTTCTTCATTATTTTGCCTCTCTTTCTTTATTTGCTTTTTTATCTTTTTTTACTTTTTTAGTTTCCTTTTTAGATTTTCCTTTATTCTTTTTTGTTTCTACCGGTTTGAATAGTTTTATTAATAAAATAATAGCATTATATATTAGCATAATTAATATTGCCCAGAAGAATACCATTCCTAAACTATCTAATTCTTGCCATTTTACTAGAGCAAATGTAATTGCTAGAATTGTAAGTGGAATAATTGCTATAACAAAATTCTTAGAAAAGTCTGCAAGCTTTCTCTTTAAATCGTTTTTATTAGTTGTTTTATATATATTTAATACCAACATAGTTGTCACATATTCAATTATTGCAGAAAGAATAATTGCAACTATACCTGATAAAGTTATTTCAACATTTGCATATCTTATTGCTAAAAGTAATATTGCTATAAATCCTACATTTACAAATAATCCTAGTAAACCATTTGTTCTATATTTGATTACCATAAATATTAATAATACTGCCTCTATTGCTATAAGTACAATTATTACAATTTTTAAAGATTCTAATGTTATATCTGAGAATACAAATCTGTTTATTTCCATTTCATAAGTTATTGGCATTGGATCTGTATTTAGGAATACTGCAATGTTTGAAGCTTGTCTTAAATAAGTTTGTAAATCAGATGTATTAGTTGCTGTTCCTACTGAAAGTTGTATTAATCCATTGTCTACTTCTTCTTGAAAATATGTTGAAATAATAGTTTCATCATCTAAAGTCATTTTAATTTTTTTAGTAGTTGTATTTCCATTTTCATCTGTTGTTTCAACATATGTATTAGATATATTTTTTAGTTTTTCTGTTCCTTCATCATTTAATTGTATACTTAAATAAACTGTTGTTCCTGAAGTAGTAGTTCCATATTGTACTATTGCTTCTTTTACATCAGCATTTGTTAATAATACCTCATTTGTATCTTCATCTAAAACTTTAAAGTCTCCTTTAGTTATCACATATTGTGCTATATAATCCGTATTTGAGTCTTCTGGAACATCTATGTTTATTCTACCTGTATCTTCATCCAATCTTAATAGATAATCTTCTACATTTAAATAGTCCAATCTGTCTATTATTATATTTTTAACAGTCTCATAGTTTTCTTGTGTTAATATTTCTGGAGCATTTATTGGCTCTTCTACTGTTGTTATATTTTCCTCTGATGAGTCTGTTTCAGAAGTTGTTTCTGTATTTTCTGATGTATTTTCAGATGAGTCTGAGTCATCATCTGTCACTAAATTGCCATCTGCATCATATTTTTTTGTTTCTGTTCCATCATTAACGTTAATAACAATATTTCTCCATCCATCCAAATCCATACCAAGAGAAAATTTTGGAATAACATTTTCCATTTTATTTAAATTTGTTACATATATTCCTACAAAAGATATTAAACTAATTAGTATAATTATAAAAACTGTAAGAATTCTTCCTAATAGATTTATAGATATTTTACTTTTCAACTTTTTTTCCTCCATTTTATAATAATTTTGTTCCATTTATAATTAACTCAAACCATAAATTCAAATATCTTGCAGCATATTTACTCATCATTGTTCTATCCATAAAAATTTCAAAATAGTCAAGTACTGGACAAATTTTAGTATCTATGCTTAAGTCTAGTGTAACTTTTCTCTCTTTTTTATTAAGAGTAAAATTTGCATTTGTTACAGCATAATTTACTTTATCATGTTTATCAAAATTGGACATATTTTGATTTCTAACTCTATCTCTATGGACATCTGATTTATCAGCTAAAATTAAAGCTGCTGATATATCACTTACAGCTGTTCCTGTTGCTTCATCATGATTACCTATAGCCATCATTATTTCTGTTCTATCATCTATGTTCATCCCCATTTCTTTTAAAATTTCATATGCAAGTATTGCTCCAGAATGAGCATGATCTGTCCTATTAACTACATTTCCTATATCGTGCATATAACCTGCAATTTTTGCTAGCTCAACTCTGTGCTCATCATATCCTAAATCTTCTAAAAGTTTAGCGGCTCTACTAGATACAATATTAATATGTCTAGTAGCATGTTCAGTGTAACCTAATGCATCTAATTGTTTTTGCGAGTTTTCTATTAAATGATTAATTTCTTCACTATTTTTTACATCAGAAAATGTTACCATGTTATTCCTCCTAAAACTCTATACTGTTAAATTTTACTCTATCTAAAAAAAAATATCAACTGTTTATTTAAATTTTTCAATTTTATTTTTTTAAATTTACTCCTATAATACCCCCAAGCATTCCTGTAAGTATGGCTATACCAATCATTATAAAGCTATAAAAATTTAATGAAAAATCACCTAAAAAAATACTTGATAAAATGTATATTGTTAATATATATATGCCTCCTACTATTCCTCCATTTAATATTCCTTTATTTTTTATTTTGACAGAACTAATTATACTTCCAATAATTATACTACAAGCTGTTACTATTAATACAACAGGGGAAATTATATTTTCTTGAATGTCAAAATTAGTAAGTATTATAGAGAATACTAATAAGCCAATTAATGTTATTAATATTGAGATTATTATACCCTTAAATACATAAATATAATTATTTTTTTTATTATTTTCATTATCTTTTGTATTGTTTTTTCTTATTTCTTTAATATTCATAAAAACCTCCAATTATAATTAATTACTAATATATATTATAATTGAAGGTTTTTTATGTTTATTTTTATATTAAATTTTTGATTATATTTTTAATTAAATATTTTTTATTACTTTTTACTTTCACCTTTTGCTACTTTCTTTTTATTTTCCATATGTTCATCTTCTATAGTTCTATCATCAAGACCTGCAACTGCCCATTTCTCAATTGATATTTCTATTTCTTTTGGATAAGTTTTTAATATAATTCTATCATCTAATACTTTACTTACAATACCCGCCATTCCTGAATATGTAACTATTTTATCTCCTTCTTTTAATTCATCCTGCATTTTCTTTAATTCTTTATCTTGTTTTTTCTTTGCGTAATTTGCAATATAAAATATTACTAATATAATTATAATTGTTACAATAAACTGAATATATTCCATTAAATTTATCCCTTTCTAACATATTTGTGAGTTTAAAATAATATTAGTATAAAAGCAGCTCTTCCTTATTTTATACCAAGTAATATCAATTACCTCATAGACCTTCTACACTTGGAACTGTAGATGTCACATTATCACTTTCGGCTTGTGTTGTTGTTTCTTGAGTATTTGTTTCTTGAGTATTTTCGTTTGTAGTTTGCGTATCTATTGGTTGAGCATCTGTTGCTTGTGTATTTGTTGTCTGTGTATTTGTTACTTGTGTGGTTGTAGTTTGTGTATTTGTTGTCTGAGTGCTTGTTGTGTGTGTATTTGTTTGTGTATTTGTCGTTCCAGATGTACTATTATTTTCTTGTAATGCTTTTCCATTTTCATCTGCAATTGGTTTAATTCCAAGTGTATTTGATAAGTAATCTATAACATCCATTGTCATTCCTTCATAAGTTAAATAATATCCTTTTTCACCTGACGATGTTACAGAATATATATCTGTTACTCTTATTGGTATTAATTCATTTCCTGACGAATTATATAATCCATAGTATTGTCCTTGATGTACTACAAAAGCCTGATATTCTGGAATTAGTAATAAATTTGATGAAGACAAACAACCAAAACCATCATATTGAATAGGTAAAACAGTATTACCATTTATATCAAACATACCCCATTTATTACCTCGTAAAACAGGTATACATTTATTATATAATAAATATGGATTTTTAATATCATCATTATTAAATTGATTTGCATCAACACCTATTTGTTCATATTCAAGATAGATTATTGTTCTACCATTTCCATTTATAACACCATATTTATTATCATTAGATGCTAAATATAATCCCAAATCTTTATCAATTGGCTTAATTGAGTCATATGAAGGTTCTATTTTAGTAATGCCATTGCTATCAATTATTCCCATTTTACTATCACTTGTTTGTACAATAAACTCTTGAGAACTTTCTATAAATCTTATTGCATCATATTTTTCACCTATTATTGTATTACCAGATAAATCATACACACCATATTGTCCATTAGTATTAATTACTACCATTAGATTATATAATATAGCTTTTTGATTTTCAAAATTATCTGGAGTTATTCCATTAGCAAAAATTGAGTTTGGTATTCCAGCAGCAGCTAAAGTTGTTAAATAATCTAATGTATATACACTTACAGTATTTGAATCTTTATCATATGATATGTTTACATTGCAGCCTTTACTTATACCGTCTAGAGTGGTATATAACTTATTATTTATCATTTTTACAGGTTCATCTAAAGAAAAATATTCATAATCTTCCTCTGTTTGTCCACTTGAATTTAAAACTTTATATAGAATATCTGAATCTAATGAATATGAAGCTATTTCATTTGTATTATAAATATAACATTTATCTGCATCTTCCGAATATTGATGTTTATATTCCCCATTATTATATGTGTATTCAATGTTTTGTGCAAAATCTCTTATAGATACATATATGTTATCCCCTTCAAAAACAAATGTATCTTCTGGAAGACTAGCTCTTTGACCATCTATATTTACTTTAAATTGTGCACCTTGAATATAATATATTACAACTATTAAGGCAATTATTGCAATTACAACAATTATTAAACACGCAATAAGTATTTTAATTAATTTTTTGCTTTTTTTCTCAAGATCTTTTGTTGATTTAGACTCTTCATATAATTCCATAAAATTTTTCCCCCTCTATTCTTTTGTATAGCCATATTTTTTATAAAATTCATCTCTAAAATTTTCTAAATTATCATTTTCTATTTCCATTCTAACTCTTTCCATTAATTTCGTCAAGAAGTATAAATTATGTATTGATAATAATCTTACTCCTAAAATTTCCTTACATTTTACTAAATGCCTAATGTATGCTCTAGTATAATTTCTACAAGTATAGCAATCACACTCTGGATCAAGAGGAGAAAAATCTCTTTCATATGTTGCATTCCTTATAACTACTTTTCCATTCCAAGTCATTGCAGTTCCATTTCTAGCTATTCTTGTTGGTAAAACACAATCACACATATCTATTCCAGCAATTGCTGCTTCAATTAAATAGTCAGGTGTTCCAACACCCATTAAATACCTTGGCTTATTTTTAGGCATTAAAGGAGTTACATATCTTAATATGTCTAAGAATTCTTCTTTTGGTTCACCAACACTTATTCCTCCTATTGCATAACCTGGAAAGTCTAATTGTATTAAATCTTCAACACTTTTCTTTCTTAAGTCTTTATAAAATCCACCTTGAATAATTCCAAATAAACCTTGTCTATCTATATTTTTATGAGCTTCCTTGCATCTTTTAGCCCACCTTGTAGTTCTTTCCATTGAATTTTTTGTATATTCATATGTAGACGGATATGGGCAGCACTCGTCAAATGACATTATTATATCTGCACCTAAATCTTCTTCAATTTGAATGACTTTCTCTGGTGTAAAAAAATGTTTACTACCATCAAGATGAGATTTAAATTCAACTCCATCTTCATTAATTGTTCTTAAATCACTTAGACTAAATACTTGAAATCCTCCACAATCAGTTAATATTGGTCTATCCCAATTCATGAATTTATGCAATCCGCCAGCTTCTTTTACTATTTTTTCTCCAGGTCTTAAATATAAATGATATGTATTAGATAAAATTATTTGTGCACCAATTTGTTTTAGTTCTTCTGGTGTCATAGATTTAACTGTAGCTTGCGTTCCAACAGGCATAAATACTGGAGTTTGAATATCTCCGTGGGGTGTATGTACTATTCCTCTTCTTGCTCCTGTTTTTTTATCTTCGTGTAATAGTTCATATTCTATTGCTTGTTTCATTTTTCCTCCTTTTATAGTTTAAATGTATTATTTTATGAACATTGCATCTCCAAAACTAAAAAATCTATATTTTTCTTTTACCGCTATATTATATGCATTTAAAATATTTTCCCTACCTGCCAGTGCAGATACAAGCATTAAAAGAGTTGATTCTGGTAAATGAAAATTTGTAATTAATGCATCT
>CALXJR010000032.1 GCA_944388675.1 uncultured Clostridia bacterium | reverse complement strand
ACAATAAATTCTGCTCCAGCTTTTATATTAATTTCATTTACATGTATTTTAAATGGTTCTTTACATTCTAAATTTTTGGGATCATCTGAGAATGAATATTGTGTTTTTGCAATACATACAGGATACTTAGAATATCCAAGGTTATCTATTTTTTCTATTTCTTCTAGAGCTTCTTTAGAATATTCTACGCCTTCTGCTCCATATATATTAATTGCTACTTTTTCTATTTTTTCTTTTATAGAATCTTCATCTTGATATATATATTTAAAGTTTTCCTCTTTTTCCACAAGTTTTACTAATTTTTCTGCTATGTCTACTGCACCAGTGCTTCCTTTTTCATGACTTTCAACTAAACTTAATTCTATATTTTGTTTTGCAAGCTCTTCTTTTAATAGATTTATTTCTTTTTCTGTATCTGTATTAAATTTATTTATTGCAACAATTACATTTAATCCAAATTTATTTTTTAAATTGTCTAAATGTCTATTTAAGTTAGTAATACCATTTTTTAAAGCCTCTAGATTTTCTTCTTTTATTTGGTCTTTTGGTTGTCCGCCATGATATTTTAATGCTCTTATTGTTGCAACACATACTACTGCATCTGGTTTTAAATTTGCTTTTCTACATTTAATATCTAGGAATTTTTCTGCTCCTAAGTCCGAGCCAAAGCCTGCTTCTGTTATTGTATAATCTGCAAGTTTCATAGCTGTTTTTGTTGCAATAATACTATTACAGCCATGCGCGATATTTGCAAAAGGTCCTCCGTGAATTATTGCTGGAGTGTGTTCCAATGTTTGAACTAAATTTGGTTTTATAGCATCTTTTAATAGAACTGTTAAACTTCCTTCTGCATGTAAATCTTTTGCAGTTATTGGCTCTCCTTGCTTGTTATAACCTACTATAATATTGCCAATCCTTCTTTTTAAATCTTGCAAATCTGTTGCTAGACACAATATTGCCATTATCTCTGATGCAACAGTTATATCAAACCCATCTTCTCTTTTAACAATATTTTTCTCTCCTGACAAACCTGTTTCTATTTTTCTTAATTGTCTATCATTTAAATCTATACATCTTTTCCATGTAACTTTCTCAAAGCCTAACTCATTTCCAAAGTATATATGGTTGTCTATCATTGCTGAAAGGAGGTCATTTGCTGACGTTATTGCATGAATATCTCCTGTAAAGTGTAAGTTTATATCTTCCATTGGAGCAACTTGAGCGCGTCCTCCTCCTGTTGCTCCTCCTTTTATTCCAAATACTGGTCCTAATGAAGGCTCACGAAGTGCAAGAATTGCTTTCTTACCAATTCTAGATAATCCATCTGCTATTCCAATTGCCATAGTTGTTTTTCCTTCTCCTAATGGAGTTGGATTTATAGATGTTACTAAAATTAATTTTCCATTTTTCTTATTTTCTAGTCTTTTAAATAATTTTTTACTATCTATTTTTGCTTTATATTTTCCATATTGTTCTAATTCATCTTCTTTAATTCCTGCTTTTGTAGCAATTTCTACAATATTATCTAACTTGGTATTTCTTGCAATCTCTATGTCCTCCAATTTTAATCACAATCCTTTCTTAAAAGCAAATTAGGTTTAAAATATTTTTTTCATTTCACAGCTAGCTCAAATTTTCTTATTTTTAAGTTTGTAAATTATAAAAGTTTTTTTAATTTAAAATATAAGTCCTATTATTAGTCCTATAACAGCTCCTGCAAATACTTGAAATGGAGTATGACCTACTAACTCTACTAGTTTTTCACTTACTTCAACAGATTTTAATCCTGGGCTTTTTATAATTTCATTTAATATATGTGCTTGCTTTCCTGTTTCTCTTCGTACTCCACATGCATCATACATAACTACAAGTGCAAAAATTACTGAAAGTGCAAATATCGGAGTTGTTACACCTTGGCTCCTTCCTATCATTGTTGCTAAAGCAACAACTACTGCAGAATGTGAGCTTGGCATTCCTCCTGCACCTAAAAGTCTTCTGAAATTAAACTTTTTAGTCGTTACCAAATCCCATATAAATTTAAATAATTGTATGCCAAACCATGTAAGAAATGGTACTATTAAATATCTATATTGTGTATAAAATTCAATCATTGCTTTTACCCCTCTTGTTTTCTTAATTCTAATCTTCTTTTGGTACGAAATCTTCTTCTTTTACTTCATCTCCATTATTTATTAACATTGTAATCTTCTTTTCTGCTTGATCTAAAAAGTTGTTACATTTTTTAGATAATTTCATACCTTCTTCAAATTTTTTTACAGATTCATCTAAACTTAAATTTCCATTTTCTAAAACATTTGCTATTTCTTCTAGTTGTTTCATTGCATCTTCAAAATTTAAATCTTCTTTTTTTTCTTCCATATTTTTAGTAGATGTAGCTAAATGCTATCATCTTTCCTCCTTACTTTAATTATTATTTAACCTACAATATTCTGGCTTGTTTTTCACCATCTGATAGTCTAATATTTATATCCTGGTTTTCTTTTAAATCATTTACAGATTTTATTATTTTATCATTTTTATCTGTTACAATGCTATACCCTCTTAAAAGTGTCTTTAGAGGGCTTAATGAATCTAATTTAGATACTTGTTTTACAAATTTAGTTCTTTCCTCTTTTAATTTTAATTGTATTTTATTTTGCATTGCTTTTACTTTCATATCTATTACCATATATTGCTCATTAATTTTTTGTGTCGGATTCTTAAATGCTTGCCTTGCCATACATTTTTCAAAAGCAAGCCTCATTACTTGTAGTTTTTTCTTTAATGCATTTTTGTACCTTGTATTATATAAAAACAAAGTGTTTTTTACATCATCTATATTTGCAACAGCAAGTTCTGCTGCAGCAGATGGTGTTGGTGCTCTAAGGTCTGCTACAAAATCTGCTATTGTAAAGTCCGTTTCATGCCCTACTGCAGAAATTATTGGTATTTTGGAATTGTAAATTGCTCTTGCAACTATTTCTTCATTAAAAGGCCATAAGTCTTCTAGTGACCCTCCACCTCTACCAATTATTAGTACATCTGCTAGATTGTTTTTATTCATAAATTCTATGCCTTCTGCTATTTTTTCTGCTGCTCCTGCTCCTTGTACAGGCACTGGATAAAGTCTTATATGTACATTTGGATTTCTTCTTGTACTTACATTTATTATATCTCTAATTACTGCTCCTGTATTTGATGTTAGTACTCCTATTGTTTTTGGCATAAATGGTATTTTTTGTTTATGACTTTCATCAAACAAACCTTCTGCAGATAATTTTGCTTTTAACTTTTCATATGCCTCATACAAACTTCCTAGTCCATCTTGTTTCATAGCTTTTGCATAAATTTGGTATACACCATCTCTTTCAAAAACTGAAACACTTCCTAGTATTATTACTTTCATTCCATCTTTTGGCATAAAAGATAAATGCGTAGTATATGATTTAAACATTACGCATTTTATTAATGAGTTTTCATCTTTTAATGTAAAATACATATGTCCTGTATAATGATTTTTAAAGTTTGATATTTCTCCTTTTACTAAAACACTGTTTAGCATTTCATCACTATCTATTTTAGATTTTATGTATTTATTTAAATCTGTAACTGTAATTGGATTATATTCCATTGTATCACCTTATTTTATCTTAAAGTTTTTATTCTTCTTTTTCTGCTACAACACTTGCAAGTACACCATTTACAAATGATGGAGATGATTCTTCTCCATATTTTTTTGCGAGGTTTACTGCTTCATTTATTATGATTTTAAACGGTTCTTTTTTATATTTTATTTCATATATTGCAAGTTTTAAAACTGCTAAATCAACAGTAGATATTCTATCTATTGTCCAACCTTTTTTTAAGTTTTTTGAAATTATCTCTGTAATTTCTTCATTATTTTCTTTTATTCCTCTTGCCATTTCTTTTACAAATTCTCTTGCCCTTGTATCTTCTACATCTTGGCAATCTAGAAACATTTTTACTTGACTTCTACTATTATATTTTTGTATTTCTTGACTATATATATATTGAAAAGCAAGTTCTCTTCTTGATATTTCTTCCATTTATTTCACCTATAACCTATCTATGAACTTTTTTAATTTTTCTTTTACTTCTTCTTTGTTGTGTTGCACATAGTTTCCTATATAAATTCCTAAACAAATAAATATTATCCAAATTATTAATTCATATAAATGGGTACATAAAATTATTATTGCAATAATTGCACCTACAATTGCACCTGAATATTTGGAAATAAATCCTTTTATTTCATTCATATTTTTTTAATGTTAGTATACTAACATTTTTCTCCTTTCTTTATATCTATGCTTTATTTTCTTTCTTTAGTTTTCTGTTTGTTCTTCTTTTTGTACCATATCTTTTACTCTAATATCTAAACTTTTTACGTCTACATCAATAGATTTTTTTATTGCATCTTTTACTTTAATTTGTATGTTATTGCTTAATTCTTTTATTACTGCATTTTCATCTACTTCTAAACTTAATGTGATTAGCAAATCATTATTTTCGCTTAAAGTAATTTTAGTTTCTACATCTTTAACACTATCAAATCCTGATACTACAGAATTTACTATGCTAGTTATTGTATCCCTTGTTATTAATAATTTACCATCTTCATTTTGTAATAAAATTCCGTCATTTGAATATTCTTCTTGAAAGCTTCCTGATTCAAAAAATATTCCTTTTAATGCCATTATTATTAATACTATATTTACTCCAATTAATACATTACAAGTTACTTGATTTTGTAAGGCATTTGATAATAATAAGTATATTGTTGTTAAATCTAGCCATCCAAATATTACACAACTAAATAGAATTGCAAATACTAATATTAGTACTGAAAATATGCATAATATCATTCTATCTATAAACTTCATTTGCTACCTCCAACATTCTTATAAAGGCACGTTTTGGTCCGTGCCTTTTTTACTTTTTCTATTGTTCTATTACTTCTTATTTTTTGTCACTGTCTTTTGAAGAATCATCATCTGTTAATGATTCTGTGTTAACACCTTGTACATGCACATTTACTGCTAATACTTTAAGTCCTGTCATTCCTTCTACTGCTGTTTTTACTCTGTTTTGAATATCAAATGCTACATCTGGAATTCTTGAACCATATTCTACTATGATATTTACATCTATTTTTGCATCTTTTTCTCCAACTTCTACTTTTATTCCTTTTGATAAGTTTTTCTTACCGCTTAGTACTTCTGATATTCCTCCAGCAAATCCTCCTGCCATTGCATATACTCCAGGTGCTTCTGATACAGCTTTTCCAGCTATTACGGCAACAACATCATCTGCAATTTGTATTGAGCTTGTCTCTCCTTCTTGATTTTCTACTATTATTTCACTTTCTTTTTCTTGAACATTATCTTTTTCTTCCATAATAATACCTCCATATTATTTAATATTACCTATAGTATACCAATATATGACTAATTTTACAAGTTTTATTGAAATATTTTTTAAATTTAATTTGCTTGTGGTTACAATTCACAACAAGTTCAACCTTTGAATAAGAAAATTTATTATAAAGGCTGTGAATTGTAACCTATTTATTTTTATTAGTTTGTTGCTTAAAAGCTTAGAAAGTGGTATAATTTAAGCTAGTTTGTAAAGAATTTATTTTAAGGAAAGTAATTAATATGTTAGAGAAAAATTTAAATGTTTTAGAATTTAATAAAATTATAAATCTAGTATGCAATTACAGTAATACGTATATTGGAAAAGAAAAATTAAAAAATCTTGTTCCTAGTAACAATAGTATTACTGTAAAAGAGTCGCTTGAAGAAACTTTTGAAGCTCTTAATTTAATATACAGAAAAGGAGAACCAGAAATTGCAAATATTTCTGATATTGACATATGGATTAAGAACTTAAGAAGTTATAATCCTCTTTCAACAAAGGCTTTATTGGATGTTGCTTCTATTTTGAGAACTGCTAGAATTTTGCATGAATACTTTTTTGGAGATAAAGAATTTAATTTATCAGATTTTACTAACTTAGAGCCATTATTTTCATCTTTATATTTTAACAGAAATATAGAAAATAAAATATTTACTTCAATAATAGATGAAAATACTATATCAGATGATGCATCTTCTAAATTATCTTCTTTACGTAGAACAAAACGTAATTTAGAGCAATCTTTACGTGAAAAGTTATCTAATTTTATACATTCTTCCTCATATTCTAAGTATTTAATGGATTCTATTATAACGATTAGAAATGATAGATTTGTAATTCCTGTAAAACAAGAATATAAGGATTTTATTTCTGGTGCTATATTAGATATTTCCGCAAGTGGTTCTACTGTATATATTGAGCCTTCATCAGTATTTGAATTAAATAACAAAATTAGTAGTATTAAAGCTGAGGAAAATTTGGAGATAGAAAAGATTTTAAAAGATTTATCTACACTTTTATTTTCTATTGTTGATGAATTGTCAAGTTCTTTAGAACTAATTGGTACAATAGACTCCATATTTGCAAAAGCAAAATATTCTAAAGAAATTACTGGAATAATGCCTAAAATAAATGAGGATAAATTTGTTTCTTTAGTTTCTGCAAGGCACCCACTTATAGATAAAGAAAAAGTAGTACCAATAGATATTTCTATTGGGCAAAAGTATAAATCATTATTAATTACAGGACCAAATACTGGTGGTAAAACTGTAACTTTAAAAACTGTTGGACTACTTACTCTTATGGCTTGTAGTGGAATATTAATACCTGCAAATGAAGGAAGTAGCATTTATGTTTTTGACAATGTTTTTGCCGATATTGGTGATGAGCAAAGTATTCAAGAGTCTCTTAGTACTTTTTCTTCACATATGACTAATATTATAGATATTTTAAATATTGCTACTTCAAACAGTCTAATTCTGTTAGAT
This sequence comes from uncultured Clostridia bacterium, assembly GCA_944388675.1. Taxonomy (GTDB): domain Bacteria; phylum Bacillota; class Clostridia; order TANB77; family CAG-508; genus CAG-245. Next base: position 7,654 of record CALXJR010000032.1, on the reverse strand, counting down.
GAGTTAGGCTCTGGAACTGACCCTGTAGAAGGCTCAAGTCTTGCAATTAGTATATTGGAATACTTTCATAAAATAGATGCATTAACAATATGTACAACACATTATCATGAATTAAAAGAATATGCTTTAACACATGATGATTTTGAAAATGCAAGCTCTGATTTTGATGTTGAAAATTTACGTCCAACTTATAAATTAATAATTGGTGTTCCTGGCAAAAGTAATGCCTTTGCTATTAGTAAGAAACTAGGACTTTCAGAAGAAATACTTAAAAGAGCTAAGTCTTTAGTGCATGAAGATGATGCAAATATTGAACAAATGCTAAAAAATATATATGATGACAAATTAGAAATTGAGAAAGAAAAAGAACGATATACAAATAATGCAAATCAAGTTGAAGCTTTGAGGAAATCATTAGAACGTGATAATAGTAATTTAATAAAAGAAGCTAATATGATTATTACAAATGCCAAACAAAAAGCAAGAGAGATTTTATTGGATGCAAAAGATGAAGCAAATTATGTTATAAAAGAATTAGACAAAGAAGAGTTAAATGCTAAAAATGCAAATGAATTAAGAAATAAATTAAATAATTCTATTAATAATTTATCTAAAGAATATGTAAATAAAGAATCTAATACTTCTAATTTAACTAAAGATGATATTTTTGTAGGGCAAACTTTACTTTTAAATAAGCTTAATTTAGAAGGTGTTGTTCTATCACTTCCAAATAGATCAAATGAAGTAAAAATGCAAGTTGGAAATGCACAAATGAATATAAAATTAAAAGACTTATCTATTGTAAATAAGCCTATTAAAACGAATACTAAAAATTCCAAAGGAAGTGTTTCCTTTTCAAATAACAAATCACAATCCGCTTCTTCTGAAATAAATGTAATTGGATTAACTGTTGATGAAGCAGTTCCAATTATAGATAAATATTTAGATGATTGCAGTATGGCAAAATTAGATCATGTTAGAATAATACATGGTAAAGGTACAGGAAAACTTCGTGATGGAATAATTACTTTTTTAAAAAAGAACCCTCATGTAAAATCTTATAGACCCGGAACTTTTGGTGAAGGCGAAATGGGAGTTACTGTAGTATATTTAAAATAATCGCCCATCAGGGGACGGACCTTTTTGGGCGATTATTTTAATATACTTCCTACTGTTATGCTATTTCCTCTTAAGTAGTCACCTATCGGCATTTTTTTTGCATTTTCTCCTTGTATTTCTAATACTTGCACTATTCCTTCTTTTGCATTTATAAATAAACCTTTTTTACTATCTGAAAATAATACTGTTCCAGGTTCTAATTTTTTTAGCTTTTCTTTATATTCTTGTAACTCTTTAAATTTCTCTAATAATTCTTCTTGTGATAAAATCTGAACCTTCCAAAATTTTATTTTTTTATTGTTCATATATGAATATGCACCCATTATTGGGTTTAATCCTCTTACTAGATTCTTTATTTCTTTTGCAGTTTGTTTTTTCCAGTCTATTTTTGCCATTTCTTTTGATAGCATTGGTGCCATTGTTCCTTCTTCTGGTTGTGGTGTTCTTTTTACTGTTCCATCTTCAATTTGCTCTATTGTTTTTATTAAAAGTTCTGCACCAATCTTACTTAAATTTTGCCATAATTCACCAGTTGTTTCATCTTCACCTATTTCAACTTCTTGTTTTAAAATCATGTCCCCAGTGTCCATTCCGGCGTTCATAAACATTGTTGTAACTCCTGTTTTTTTGTCTCCATTTAATACTGCCCACTGAATTGGTGCTGCTCCTCTATACTTTGGAAGAAGAGATCCATGTACATTTACACAGCCAAATTTAGGAATATCTAATAATTCTTGAGGAAGTATTTTCCCATATGCAACAACGCAAATTAAGTCTGGATTTAATGTTTTTACTTCTTCTAAAAATTCTGGATTGTTTCTTACTTTTTTAGGTTGATATATTGCTAAATTCTTTTCTAATGCATATTCTTTAACAGGTGATGGAATAAGTTTCATTCCTCTTCCTTTTGGTTTATCTATATTTGTTACAACTCCTATTATATCGTAGCCATGTTCATATAAAGCTTTTAAAGACTCTAAGGCAAAATCTGGAGTTCCCATAAATAAAATCCTCATATTTTGTATCCTTTCTGATTTATTTTTTTCTTATTGTTAAATCTAGCCTTCATTTTCTTCAGGCTCAACATATTGAAGTGTACCTGGTATCATATTATCTACAAATAATATTCCGTCTAAATGGTCTATTTCATGTGATAATGCTTGCGCTAATAAGTCTTTTGCTACTATTTTAACTTTTTTTCCATCTTCATTTAAGGCTTCTACAACAACTTCTTTAGGTCTAATTATTTTAGCATATTCATTTGGAAAGCTTAAACATCCTTCTTCTACTTCTTGTTTTCCTTTTGTCTTAATTATTTTAGGATTTACTAATAAAAGAGGTTTTTCTCCATCATATAAATCTATAACAATAACTCTTTTTAGAATTCCTACTTGTGGACCTGCTAATCCTACACCATTATATTTATGCATTGTTTCTAACATATCATTTAATAATTCTCTTATTTTATCATCTACATTTTCTACTTCTCTTGCTTTTTTTCTTAAGATTTCATCTCCATTTAATCTTATTTGTCTAATTGCCATATATCATTCTCCTTTCTACTAACACATACAAAATTACTTTATAGCATATTACTAGGATTAGTATCAACTATAATCCTTAGATTGCTCTTATTGTTTGCAACTTTTTTGATTGTATCATTTATTTCATCTATTAATTTATCATCAATTAAACATTTAATAATTATTCTCCATCTATATTTGTTTTTTATTTTATCAATTGGAGCTGGTACTGGTTTGTATAATATTATTTGCAAATTTTTTGTTTTTATTTTTTGTTTTATGTCTTCAAATATTAATTTTGCACTTTTTTCTATTTCTCTATAATTAGTACTAGAAAGACCAATTAATATTATATCACAAAATGGAGGATATCTCAATTGTTTTCTTATGTTAATTTCTGTATCATAGAATAATTTATAATCTTGCCTGCCAGCATATTGGATGCAAAAAGAATCTGGATTATAAGTTTGTATTATTACTTTACCTTTATCCTTTCCTCTTCCTGCTCTTCCTGCCACCTGTGTCAATATCTGAAAAGTACGCTCATGAGCTCTATAATCATCTATATTTAAACTACTATCTGCTGCAATTGCTCCTACTAATGTAACATTTGGAAAATGATGACCTTTTACAACCATCTGAGTTCCTATTAATATATCTATTCCATCATTTCTAAACTTTTTTAAAATATCTTCATGAGAATTCTTTTTAGTAACTGTATCTATATCCATTCTGATTACTGAAGCTTGTGGAAATATTTCCTTTATTTGTTCCTCTAATTTCTGTGTTCCAGTTCCAAAATACCTAATGTTTTTACTTCCACATTCAGGGCATACTGTCAAAGCCTTTGTTTCATACCCACAATAATGGCATTTAAGCTTATTTTCTTTTAAATGATATGTTAGTGTAATATTACAATTTTTACATTTAGCAGTATATCCACAATCTCTGCACATAATAAAAGTTGAGAATCCTCTTCTATTTAAAAACAATATTGTTTGTTTTTTATTTTCTAAGTTTTTTTCTATTAAACTGTGCAATTTTGAACTTATCATTGTTTTATTTCCATTTGCAAGCTCTTTTCTTAAATCTACAATTTCCACATCTGGAAGACTAGAATTATTTGCTCTTCTGGTTAACTCCAAAAGTTCAATTTCTCCTTTTTGCGCTTTATAATATGTATCCATATCTGGAGTGGCACTTCCTAAAACAACCGGAATATTTTTATTTTTTCCAATATAATCTGCAATTTCTTTTGCATTATATCTAGGACTTGTCTCAGATTTATAAGAATCATCATGTTCTTCATCAATTATAATTAAACCTAAATCCTGTACTGGAGCAAATATTGCAGACCTTGCTCCTATTACAATTTTAGCATCTCCACGTTCTATTTTCTTCCATTGATCATATCTTTCTCCAATTGATAATTTGCTGTGTAAGACTGCTATTTTTTCTTCGCCAAATCTTCCTAAAAACCTATCTACAGTTTGTGGAGTAAGTGAAATCTCTGGCACTAGCATTATACTAGACTTATCAAGTTTTAAAGCTTCTTCAATTAGCCTAATATATACCTCTGTTTTTCCTGAACCTGTAATGCCAAATAACAAAAATTCATCATATTCTCCTATTTGTAAAGACGCATTTACTTTCTCAAAAGCATCTTCTTGTTCATCTGTTAACTCTAAATTAGTAGTTTTTTGTACGACCTTATGCAAAAACGGATTTCTCTCAATCTCTTTTTCAACAATTTCTATATAACCATTTTTTTCAAGAGTCTTTAAAATTGCAAGTGATACATCTGCAAACATTTGTAAATCAACACTTGATATTTCTGGATTTGTATTTACATTATTTATTAAAAACTTCAGTGCTCTTATTTGTTTTTCCGATTTAACTTTCTTTTTTTCTATATCTTCATTTATCTCATCAATTTCCTTTGATAAATACACAAAGTTTTGTGTTTTATCATTAACCCTTTTTTCCTGATTTTTAGTAGTCTTCCCAGGTGGAAGCATTAAGTTAATGCAATCTGAAACATTGCAAAAATATCTATGAGCCATCCATTTTGCAAGCTCTACATCTTCTTTGTTTAAATATAGCTTATCTTCTACTTTACTTATTTCTTTTAACTTTGCTTCAAATTCCGATTTATCTTTAAAACCTACTACAAATGCTTCTTCTAAAGCTTTTTTATTTCCAAACTGGACTAAAACCCTACTTCCAATTGAAATTTTATTTTCTAAATCTATTGGAACTAGGTAATCAAAAGTTTTATTTAAATTCTTTACATTACTATTAATTATAACTTCTGCTATCAACTTTTTCTCCTTATGAGTATTTAAAAGTGTTTTTGGGTGCTTTTGGGGACGTGTCACCTAAACATCTTTTTGGTGTTTAAGTGACACGTCCCCAAAAGCACCCAAAACACCATGCAAAAAAATAGTCAAAAGAGTTATTTCCTTTGGCTATTTTTTATTTAAAATTCAGGATTTGTTAAGTTTTTTTCACATTTTATTATTGTTGTTATTATTTGTATTGTCTTTTCTAAGTCATTGTTTTTTATTACATAATCATATATGCCAATTTTTGACTCTTCATAATCAAATCTATTTAGTCTTAATTTTATTTCTTTAGGATCTGCATTTGGAGTTCTAAGTTTTAATCTTCTTTCTAGTTCTTCTTTTGGAACACGCAAAAATATTGTTACTATTTTAACATCATTTCCTAACAATTTTAATAAGTTTTCTGTTCCATTTACATCAATATCCTTTACTACTATTTTTCCACTAGCAATCTTTTCGTTTAAAAGTGTTTTTGGAACTCCATAATAATGATTATGATGAACATCATATTCATAAAGTGCATCTGTTTTTATTAACTCTTCAAATTCTTTTGTTGTTACAAAATTATATACTTCTCCATTTACTTCGCCTTCTCTTGGCTCTCTATCAGTATAAGATGGTAAAGATACTATATTTTCATTTCTTTTAATTAGTTCTTTTTTTATTGTATCTTTTCCAGCTCCTGATACTCCTGATAATAATACTAACATACTGTTACCTTTCCTTCTTCAATTTCATCTGCAGCAATTGATACTGGAGCTACATCATCCGTGTCTACTAATACTTTAGCACCATTTGCTATTTCTCTTGCTCTTTTTGCTGTTGCTATTACTAAAATATATCTATTCTCTACTTTTTCTAATAGTTCTGGAACAGTTGGTTCTACCATCATAGTTAATCGCCTCTTTTCTAATTATTTTTATTATTATAAAAAGATATTTTTTATTTATCTTTAGAATTCATATATATAATTCTTCGTAGTGCAGACAAAATTTATTCAATATTTTGCACTTGTTCTCTAATATCCTCTAGTTCAACTTTCATATCTATTACTAGTTTTGTTATATTATTGCTTCCAGATTTTGAACCAATTGTATTTGTCTCCCTGTTCATTTCTTGAATTAAAAAGTCTAAGTTTTTGCCAATTGGTGTATCTGATTTTTCTATTAATTCATTAAATTGCTTTGTATGACTTTTAAGTCTTGTTAATTCTTCTTCAATTGATGTTTTGTCTGCATAGATAACTGCCTCCTGTGCAATTCTATTTTCATCAATTTGATTTTCTTCAAGCAATTCTGATACTCTCTTTTTTAATTTTACTACATATTCTTCAATAAGTCCAGTAGATTCCGAAGAAATTTGATCTATTATTTGTTCAACATTTAAAATTCTTTGTTTTAAATCTTTTTTTATATTTTCTCCTTCCTCTATTCTCATTTGTAATAAATTATCTACTGCATTTGTTAAACATTCTATTATTTCATTTTGTATTTCTTCATTATCATCAGATTGAATTATATTACAAATATCTGGTAATCTTGCAACATCTACAACATTTATATCTTGTGATAAATTGTTTTCTTGTGCAATTTCTTTTAATTGATCAATATAATCTTTAGCAAGTTCTTTATTTAAAATTATCTTCTTTATTTTATCACTATAATCATATAAATTTAATGTTATATCTACTTTTCCTCGTGATATTCTTTTAGCAACATATTTTCTAATTTTTTCTTCCATAAAACTTACATTTCTAGGAAGTTTTACAGTAATATCATTATATTTATTATTTACTGTTTTTATTTCTATTATATAATTTCTACCATCTTTTTCTAAACTAGCTCTTCCAAAGCCCGTCATACTTTTCATTTTATTCATCTTCCTCAGATACAATTTCTTTTACATCACTTATGCTATTAATCCATTTTTTCCTTTCTTTTACTAGAATTACAATAGATTTGATAACATAATATGCAAATATAACTATTGCTATAGTGCTTACAAGTATAATAAATACATCTTGATATAATATTGCAGTATATAACATTAATAATGTAACTATTGCCACTACTAAAGCCTCTATACCATATACTGCTATTTTCCCATTATTTTTATTATAGGCTTGCTCAAATAAGATAATCGTTAATGCTATAATTACTAAACTAAAGACTTTTAAATCATTTATATATGTTTGTCTTTCAATATTTATAAACCCTAATATCATAAATACAAAATAAATTACAATTACAACTGCAATCAACATATTAAATCCAATTTTCTTTAGTATTGCATGCTTTTGCTCCTTAGGCATTTTCTTAGACTTTTCTATTTTTTTTGCAATTTCTTCTTCATTTATTTTCTTTTCTTCATTTTTTTTCTTTTCTTCTTCTTTTTTTGCCTCTTCTTGTTTTTCTTCTTCTACTTTATCTTCTTCTAATTGATTTATTCTATTTATCTGTTCAGAAATAATAGTTTTTACTCTTTGATCTCTTTTTTTAGACTTCTTTGTATCATCTGCTTTTTCTATCTTCTTTTTGTCTACGTTTTTATTTTTACTTGTACTTTTTTTAGTTGATGTTTTACTAGTGCTTTTTTTATTAGCCGAAACATTACTACTTTTTGCTTTCGTTTCTTTATTTTCAGAGTTTATATTTGCAGATTTTGTAG
>CALXJR010000031.1 GCA_944388675.1 uncultured Clostridia bacterium | reverse complement strand
AGATTTAGAATGGCTAAACAAGCTGTTATGAAATCTGGACAATATGCATATGTTGGAAGAAAAGATAAAAAATCTAACTTTAGAAAATTATGGATAGCAAGAATAAATGCTGCTAGCCGTATGAATGGATTAACATATAGCAGATTAATAAATGGATTAAAGAAAGCAAATGTTGTAATAAACAGAAAAATGCTTGCTGAAATGGCAGTATCAGATCCAGCTGGATTTGCAAAAGTTGCAGAAATTGCAAAAAATGCAAAATAAAACTTTCAAAATGTAGAAGTTGATATAATTATATATCGATTTCTACATTTTTTAATATCATCTCTATTGAAAAACAAATTTAGTTATTGTAATATATAATTAATTTTAACAAAAGGAGAAATATAATGAGAGAAGAACGAGGAGTTACTTTAATAACATTAGTTGTTACTATAGTAATAATAATGATTTTAGCAGTTTCTTTTACCGCAAGTATGAGCTCAACAATAGAATTAGAAAAATATAATCAAGTAAAAGAAGATGTAATAAATTTAACTGAAGATATAAAACAATACTATTTAAAAAATGGCTATTTACCGGTAGATAAAAGTCATACATATGATTTAAACAATGTTCCAACTAAAGACAAAAATCCAAATGATAATGGAAATTACTATTTTATAAGGACAAATTCTTTAGATACAGACTTAAATTATGGAGATGGTAATAAAAACAGTAATTTTAACACAGACGATGTATATGTAGTAAATGAAAAAAGCTTAACTGTATATTATTTAGCTGGAGCAGTATTAAATGGAGAAAAACATTATACTATGGTAGATAGTTTTGAAGGCGGCGGATTTGCAGAAGATTATTATTCAAGTGCAAATTTACCAATAATATCAGTTGTAACAATTGAAAGTAATGGACCAGTTAACAGTGAAGCAAAAGTTGGAAACACTATTACTTTAAAAATTTTATCAAATTATAATTTTACTGTAAATCCAAAAGTACAAATAGCTGGACATGATGTTGCAGTAAACTGGAACGAAAATATTGGAACTGCAACATACACACTTACTGAAGAGGATTCATCTATTGGTGATAGGAATCCAATAAAATTTAGTATATCAGAATATGAAGCAGATGGAAGAAAAGGAGATACTATAACAGAAGTAACATTTGGTACAAATGTTATTTTCAAAGGAGAGTAAAAAATGGAAAATTGGTTATCAAGAGAGCAATTACTAATAGGTGAAGAAAATGTAAAAAAATTGAGCTTAGCAACAGTCGCTGTATTTGGCTGTGGAGGAGTTGGCTCTTATGCAGTAGAAGGCTTAGCAAGAGCAGGAGTTGGAAAAATTGCTTTAATAGATAATGATGTAGTAGATGTAACTAATATAAATAGACAATTAATTGCAGATATTACAACAATTGGAAAAGACAAAGTTGAAGTAGAAAAAGATAGAATTTTAAAAATTAATCCAAAAGCAAAAGTTATAGCATATAAAGAATTTTTTAGTGAGGAAAATAGCAACAAACTAATAGATGAAAAATATGATTATATTATAGATGCAATAGATTCAGTAAAATCTAAAATTTTATTAATTAAGCTTGCACATGAAAAAAATATCGACATAATATCAGCAATGGGAATGGGAAATAAACTCGACCCAACAATGATAGAAGTTGCAGACATTAGCAAAACCGAAGTTTGTCCTTTAGCAAAAACAATTAGAAAAAAATTAAGAGAAATTGGAATTAATCATACAAAAGTAGTTTATTCAAAAGAATTATCAAAAAGAATAGATGATAAAAATAAACAAATAACTTCAAGTATAAGTTTTGTCCCTTCAGTATGCGGATTAATAATGGCAGGAGAAGTTATAAAAGATATATTAAATATAAAATAAAATCCATCAAAAAAAGACCGTCCAAAATGGTCGATTTTTTTTTTGCATATTTTTAGAAAAAAAGGTAAAAATATTGTTAATAAAAGAAAAATGGAGGTTATTTATGGAAAAACATTTAATTATAACTGGAATTTCAAAAGTTTCTTGGAAAGATGCAATTGTTCAAGCAATAGCAGAAGCATCAAAAACTTTAGATTATTTGACAAGTGTAAAAATAATTGAGCAAAGGGCAAAAATAAATGGAGATAAAATAAGTGAATATTATGTAGATTTAGATTTGAGTTTTGTGCTCGATAGAGGAAGAGAGTAGGTGTAATAGTATGGAACAAATTAATACACAAAAACAATATGACAAATTAGTTAAAGAAAAATCTCCTAATTCACCTATTTTGAAAGATTGTTTTAATGCTTTTTGGGTAGGTGGATTAATATGCACTATAGGACAAATTATACTTGATTTTTGTCTGTTTAATGGCATGGAACAATCACTTGCATCAACAGTAGTTTCAATTTCATTAATTGCAATATCTGCTTTTTTAACTTCAATTAATGTTTTTAATAGAATTGGAAAATTTGCAGGTGCTGGTTCTTTAGTACCAATAACAGGATTTGCAAATTCAATTGTTTCTCCAGCTATTGAATATAAATCTGAAGGATATGTTATGGGAGTTGGAGGAAAAATGTTTACTGTTGCAGGTCCAGTATTAGTATTTGGTATTTCTACATCTATAATTGTAGGAATAATTGCAAGTATATTTTAATGAAACAAAGGAGGAAATAGAATGCAAAAAATTGGAAAACAAACAATTTGCTTTGATAATCCACCAAGCATTTTAGAAGCAGCTTCAATAGTAGGACCTAAAGAAGCAGATGGACCAATGGCAAGTTATTTTGACAAATGTTTAGAAGATGAGTTCTGGGGTGAAAAATCTTGGGAAAAAGCAGAAAGTAAAATTATAAAAGAAACAGTTAATCTAGTTGTTTCTAAATCTAATTTATCAACAAATGATATAGACTATGTATTTGCGGGAGATTTACTAAATCAATGTATATCAAGCGATTTTGGGCTAAGAGATAGCAACATACCGTATTTTGGAGTATTTGGAGCCTGTTCCACATTTACAGAAAGTATGTGTTTGGGTTCAGTCTTTGTTGAAGCAAATGCAGCAAAAAATGTAATTTGTGCTACATCTAGTCATTTTTGTAGTGCTGAGAAACAATTTAGATTTCCACTAGAGCTTGGAACACAAAGACCACCAACAGCACAGTGGACTGTAACAGGTTCTGGAGCAGTAATTTTGTCTTCTAAGGGTAATGGACCATATATTACTAATATTACTCCTGGTAAAATAGTAGACATGGGAATAAAAGATGCAAATAATATGGGAGCAGCAATGGCTCCAGCAGCATTAGATACTTTAATAACTCATTTCCAAGATACAGGTAGAAAGCCAAGTTATTATGATGCAATTATAACAGGTGATTTAGGACATGTAGGAAAAGAAATATTGTCAGAAATGGCACAGAGTAAAGGCTATAATATTAATTCAAATTACAATGATTGTGGAGTATTAATGTTTGACAAAGAAAAACAGGATACGCATGCTGGTGGAAGCGGATGTGCATGTATTGCAACAGTATTTTCAGGCTATTTTTTTAAACAACTAAAAGATAAAAAAATAAAAAGAATATTATTAATTGCAACAGGAGCACTTATGAACTCAACAAGCATGCAACAAGGGGAATCAATTCCAGGAATAGCACATGCTGTATCAATAGAAATGTAGAAAGTAGGTGAAAATGAAGTGGAATTTATACAGAGTATAGACTGGCTACAATTGTTAAGATGCTTTATAATAGGAGGAGTCATTTGTATAATTGGACAAATATTATTAGATAAAACAAAACTTACCCCAGCAAGAATATTAGTAATATTTGTTACAACAGGTGCCATACTTGGAGGACTTGGAATTTATCAATATTTAATAGATTTTGCTGGTGCAGGAGCAACAGTACCATTAACAGGATTTGGAGCAAATCTTGCAAAAGGTGCAATTGAATCAGTAAAAGAAATTGGCTTACTTGGAGCATTTATAGGAGGAGTAAAAGCTTCAAGCGGAGGAATAGCAGCAGCAATATTTTTTGGCTATATCGCATCATTAATAGCAAAACCAAAAATAAAAAAACAATAGGGGTGTTTTTGGGGACGCGTCACTCAAGCATCTCTTAGATGTTTTTGTGGACGTGTTACTCAAGCATCTCTTAGATGTTTTTGGGGACATGTCTTAAACAAGTCTATTGTATCATCAGTCTTCGATGTAAATTATTATATTTTTCTCCTAATTATTGAAAATACATTTTTCTTATGATATATTTAAACAAATAAAAAATGAGAAAGGATTAGACTATGAGTGAAGATGTAAAAAAAGAAGGCAGCTATTTATCTGGAATAATTGGAGCAATTATTGGTGGTGCAATAGCTACAATACCTTGGGTATTAGTATATGTATATGGAAATTTGATGTTATCTTTACTTGCTTTATTAATTGGAGCAGGAGAATTCTATGGTTATAAATTATTTAAGGGAAAATTAGATAAAAAATTACCAATTATAATAATAGTACTAGCCTTAATTATAGTTACTATTGCAACTCTACTAGTAATTCCAGCTATGCTTTTAAACAAAAATAACTTAGAGGTAAGTTTTAACTCTATAAAAAATTTATATACATATAATAATTTTATATCAGGAATAATGAGAGACTATATAATATCTGTATTATTCACTGTACTTGGAGCAGGTACTGTTGCATTCACTATAAAAAAACAACTATTAAATGTAAAAGATGTAAAAGATTTAAGATTAGATTTATCAAATACGACTGAACAAATTAAACTAAAAGAAGAATCAATAAAAATGATTAAACCAATATTTGAAAAATACAATGCGACAAGTAATGATAATACTCTTACTAAGGAAGAAGTTTTTGCAGAAGTAGAAAAACCAGGTAAAAATGTAGCTTTTAATTGTCTAAAAAATTTAGGAATAATAAAAAAAGTTAACGGTAGATACTATTATAGTTTGGAAGATGAATCAAATACAAAGGAAAAAACTTCTTCAGGAAAAGTAGTGGCAATTATTTTTGCTATAATTATAGTTATTTTAATTGCAATAGGTGTATATAGTAATTTGTATATGGACGGAGGGCAAACAATTTGGAATGATGATATAAGTTTTACATTAGAAGATGGCTGGACACCATTAGAAAATTCAAGTCAAGAAAATGAATGGACTTATTATAAATATTTAGGCGAATTACCACAATATTCTACTAACATACAAGGAGAAAATGAACAAGTAGATTACAAGCTATATCCTGAAACTTTAGTATTCTCATATGAACAACAACCAACAGACACATATAACACAATAGATGAATTGAAAACAAGTCTAGAAACATATGTAAAAGATAGAGTTGTACCAGCAGAGTATAGTATTACAAATTTTACGACTAATAATGGTTATGAGGCTCTTGAGCTATATTTAAAATATATGGAAGAACCAGAAGAAATTAATTATATATATTATATACGAAATTCTGATGGAAGACTTGCTTATTTTACAGCTGCAACATTTAATTTTGATGACCAAGAAGATTTAAGAGAAGAAGCTTTAAATATTATAAATACATTTAAATGGGAAAATTAGAAAAAATACTTGAAAAAGGGAGATTTATTTGTTAAAATAAATAATATCAATATCAAAGAATAACAATAGGCTAAAAAAAAACACCTTTTAGGGATTTTAGCCTATTTTATTTTGTTTTTAATAAAGTTTTAAAAATTTCTAAAAAGTATAGCAAATTATAAATTATATTAAGGAGGAAAAGAAAAGTGGGAACAAAGTACATATTTGTAACAGGAGGAGTAGTATCAGGACTAGGAAAAGGAATCACGGCAGCATCATTAGGGAGGTTACTAAAAAATAGAGGTTATAAGGTGGCAAATCAAAAGTTTGATCCTTATATTAATGTTGACCCAGGCACAATGAGTCCATATGAACATGGAGAGGTGTTTGTAACAGATGATGGTGCCGAAACAGATTTAGACTTAGGACATTACGAGAGATTTACAGATGAAAATTTAACAAAAAATTCAAGTATTACTACAGGAAGAATTTATCAAGAAGTAATAGAAAAAGAGAGAAGAGGAGATTATTTAGGAAAAACTGTTCAAGTAATACCTCATATTACAAATGCAATAAAAAATAAAGTATATACATTGGGAAAAAAAGATGTAGACATTGTAATTACTGAAATAGGTGGAACTGTAGGAGATATTGAAAGTTTACCTTTTTTAGAAGCAATAAGACAAGTTGGTCTAGAAAATAATCCAGAAGATGTAATTTATATACATGTTACTTTGTTGCCATATATTTCAGGCTCAAATGAGCTAAAATCTAAGCCAACACAACATTCTGTAAAAGAACTTCAATCAATAGGAATAAAACCGGACATATTAGTATGTAGAACTGAAATACCAATAACAGCAAGTATTAGAAATAAAATTGCTTTATTCTGTAATGTAAGACCAGAAAATGTTATTGCAAATTTAACTGCTTCTAACCTTTATGAAGTACCATTAATGCTAGAAAAAGAAGGCTTAGCAGTAGAAGTATGCAAGCATTTAGAACTAAAAAATATAGATGCAAATAATGAAAAATGGGAAGAAATGATAAGACATTTCAAAGAGATTGATAATAAATATAAAAAAGAAGGAAGCAAGAAAGTAAAAATTGCTATAGTTGGAAAATATGTTAAGTTAGAAGATTCATATTTATCAGTTATAGAAAGTGTTAAACATGCTGGATACCAAAATGGTGTTGGAGTAGATATAAAATTATTAGATTCAGAAAAAATTTCAAGTGAAAATGTAGAAGATGTATTAAAAGACTTTAATGGCATTATAGTACCAGGAGGGTTTGGAAACAGAGGAATTGAAGGTAAAATCCAAGCAATAAAATTTGCAAGAGAAAACAAAATACCATTTTTAGGAATATGTTTAGGAATGCAAATGGCAGTTATAGAATTTGCAAGAGATATATTAAATTATAGTGATGCAAACTCAGTTGAATTAGATGAAAATACTACACATCCAGTTATACATATAATGGAAACACAAAAAGGCGTTACCAAAAAAGGTGGTACAATGAGGCTAGGGGCTTATCCTTGTGTTTTAAAAGAAGGAAGTTATGCAAAAAAAATATATGGTGAAGACAGAATTTCTGAAAGACATAGACACAGATATGAATTTAATAATGATTATAAAGAAGAAATGGAAAAAGCAGGACTAAAAATATCTGGAACTTCACCAGATGGAAATTTAGTAGAAATAGTTGAATTAGAAGAAACAAAACATCCATTTTTTGTTGCAGGCCAATTCCATCCAGAATTTAAATCTAGACCAGATAGACCAGGTCCATTATTTGTAGAATTAGTAAAAAAAGCAAAAGAAAATGCAAAAGCTTAATTAACTTATAAATATATAGGTTCCATAAAACAGAAATTCCTCCAATTAAGCACTTGACAAAAAATTAACATATTGGTAATATAAAATAGCAATAAAAAGGAGGCTGTAATGATTTTTTACCCTAAAAAATATTTTGTTAATATATTAGAAATATCAGTAGAATTTTTAAAACAAAACAATATTCAAGCAATATTACTAGATATAGATAATACAATAATTGATAAAGATAATAAAATTATTGATGGATTAGAAAAATGGGTAGAAAAAATAAAAGGTAATAATATAAAAATTTGCATATTATCAAATACAAATAAAAAATCGAAAGCTGAGAAAATTTCAAAATTAATAAAAGTACCATATATATTCTTTGCAAAAAAACCATTAAAATTTGGTTTTAAAAAGGCTCAAAAATTATTAAAAATAGAAGATCCAAAAAATATAGCAGTAATTGGTGACCAAGTCTTAACAGATGTATTTGGTGCAAATCGTTGCAAAATGTATTCGATATTAGTAAAGCCATTACAGTCATCAGATATATTTGTAACAAAATTTAATAGAACAATAGAAAAAAGAATATTAAAAAAATATTTCAAAGAAAATAATATAAAACAAAAGTAAAATAAAGAGGTTAGAGTTTATGTATATTAACAATATAAATATATTGTATTACTTATTCATAGGAATAATTGGTTTAGTAGTTGGCCGTTTTGCAGAATGGTGCATTATAAGACTTCCAGATTATAAAAAGGTATTTGTAAGGGACTTTTTTTCATACATTAAATCAAGTAGCCCAAAGTACTTATACATGATAATTATAGCTATTTTATATATAGGGATACTATATTTATATGGAGTAGGAATAGGAACACTAGAATATATGATACTGATACCAATGCTTTTCTGTGTATTTGTTATTGATTATAAACAAAGAATTATTCCTAATAGATTAAATTTAAGCATATTTGAGGTTGGATTAGTATTTACATTTATTCAAGGAGCATCAAATGTTAATATAGCCATAGATAGATTATTAGGAATGATTGTAGGCGGAGGCATATTTTTATTTATAACATTTGTAGGGTCTTTAATTACAGGAAAAGAAGCAATGGGATTTGGTGATGTAAAACTGATGGGCAGCTTAGGATTATTCTTTGGTTGGCGAACAGTAATAATTGTTTCTCTAATATCTTTCTTATTAGGAGCAATAATTGGAATAATTTATATGATTATAAAGAAAAAGAAAAAAGATGAATACATTCCTTTTGGACCATTTATAGTTATATCAGCTTTAATTGCAATATTTGCACCATTTGATTTACTATTATACATAGTATTAAAAATATTTACACTTGGTACATATAATATGAATATAGCATAAAAATAAAATAAAAAAAGAAGTGAGTGATTATATGAACAATAATATTCGTTGGTTAAGAGATAAAATAAGAGTGTTAGATATGCAAGGAATAATAATTTCAAATCCAATAAATGTAAAATATTTAACAGGAATAGATGCAGAAGGAACATTTTTAATTACACCAAAAGAAAACATATATATAACAGATGGAAGATATGTTGAAGCAGTAAATAACACACTAACAATAAATGATGAGATAGTAGTATTTGATATGAAAGATTTATCAAAAGATGATTATGAAAACTTTTTTCTATTCTGCGAAAATGTAGGCTTTGAAGAAGAATATGTTACTTATGCCAAATATAAAAAATTTATGCATACTTATAAAATAAATAATTTACAAGAAACAGAAGGAATTATAGAAAAACAAAGAATGATTAAAGACCCAGAAGAAATTGAAAAAATAAGTAAAGCTTGTAAGCTAACAGATGAATGTTTTAATCACTTAAAGAATTATATAAAAATAGGACTTACAGAAAAGCAAATAGCAAAGGAAATAGAAGAATTTTATATAAATAACGGAGCAGACGATGTATCTTTTGAAACAATTGTAGCATCTGGAAAAAATTCCTCACTCCCACATGCAATTCCAACAGATAAAAAAATAGAACCTGGAGATCCTATCACAATAGATATGGGATGTAAATATAAAGGATATTGTTCAGACATGACAAGAACAATATTTGCAGGTTTTGTACCTGAAGAAATAAAACCAATTTATGAATTAGTATTAAAAAATCAAAAACAAGCAATAGATGAGATGAAAGAAGGAGCTAATTTAAAAATTATTAGTAGAATGGTCGAAAATGATTTTAGATTACACGGATTCGATTTAATACATGCATTGGGTCATGGAGTTGGACTAGAAATACATGAACTTCCTTATATGAGTACCAAGATGGATGTATACTTAAAAAATAATATGGTTGTAACAGATGAACCTGGTATCTATATTCCAAACAAATTTGGTGTAAGAATAGAAGATACAGTTTGGGTAAATAAAGGTATGGCAACACCTTTAACAAGGTCTGATAAAGATTATGTTGTTGTTGATGAAGCAAAATAAAACGCAAAAGACTTGATTTTTGTTATATTTTGTAGTATTATAGTATAGTCACGTAAAAAAGAGATTAAAAAAATAAATAAAAAGTTAGAAAGGGGTAATAATAATGGCAGCAGTATATATGGCTGGAGATTTTAGAAATGGAACAACATTTGAAATGGATGGTAATGTATTCAGAGTAGTTGAATTTCAACATGTAAAACCAGGAAAGGGTTCAGCTTTTGTTAGAACAAAATTAAAAAATGTTATAACAGGAGCAGTAATTGAAAAAACATTCAATCCATCTGAGAAATATCCAGGAGCTGAAATAGAAAAAAGAGATATGCAATATTTATATAATGATGATAATTTATACTATTTTATGGATAATGAAACATATGAGCAAATTCCATTAAACAAAGAACAAATAGGAGATGCTTTAAAATTCATAAAAGAAAATATGAATGTAAAAATATTATCATACAAAGGAAATGTATTTGCAGTAGAACCACCAATGTTTGTTGAACTTGAAGTTACATACACAGAACCAGGATTTGCAGGAAACACAACAACAACATCTGGAAAGCCAGCAACATTAGAAAATGGTTATGAACTAACAGTTCCAATGTTTATCAATATAGGTGATGTTATAAAAATAGATACTAGAACTGGTGAATATATGGAAAGAGTTTAGTGCATAATATTATAAAGTTTATAGGTAAAACTTAAAACCTAAATATAAAATTTTAAGGAAAACACATGTCAAAATTAAGTGAAGAATATTTAAAAATTTTAAAAGATATTGAAGAAAAAATTTCTGATAAAGATGAAAGAAATTATGTTATTGGTAAAATGTCGGAACTTTCTTCTTTATATATGGAAATTATTGATAGAATAACAGATGTAAATTCAAAAAGAATGGAAAACTTGGAAAAACACCAAGAAGAAACAGATACTAAATTATCAAAAGTAAAAAACACTGTAGATTTAATAAAAAAAGATATTTATGAGGATGATGACTATGATTTTGAAATAGTATGTCCTTATTGCAATCATGAGTTTGTTGCAGATGTGGAAGATGAATTAAAAGAAGAAATAGAATGTCCAGAATGTCATAATATAATAGAGCTAGATTGGGATGAAGATAATGAAGATGGATGTTCTGGTTGCTGTTCATCTTGTCATGGGCACGATGGCTGTGATGATGAAGATGATGACGAGGAAGACAAAAACGAAAAAGATGATGATAAAAAAGACGAAGATGATGACATGTAAATAATAAGAAAAGAGTAATAAAAGTAAAGTTTATTACTCTTTTTCTATTTCTTCTATTATTTCTTTTCCAGTCATTTCGCAGGGAATATTAATTCTTTTAATAAAACTTTTATCCAAATTTTTAAAGTTATTAATTCCAATATCATATAATTGAAAATCAATCCTATTATTTTTTAGAGTTCGTACAGCTTCTTTAGTATAAGCACCATAAGGGTAAGCAAAGGCTTTTAAATCTTGTTTTCCTAAATGTTTTTCAATTTCTTTATAAGATTCTAATACATCATCTCTAAGTTTTCTAACAGGAAGTTTGTCATAAAATATATGTCTTCTACTATGACTAAATATTTTTACAAGTCCACTATTTTGCATTTCTAAGCAGTTATCCCAATTTAAATATTTTATTCCATTTATTTCTTTTCCTATTTTATCGGTGACAATAAAAATAGAGACTTTCACATTATATTTTTTCAGAATAGGATAAATATATTCATAATTACTATAATATCCATCATCAAAAGTAATAATAATTGGCTTATTAGGAAGAGCTATTTTACCAGAATAAGCATCATTTAAGTCTTTAATAGATATTATATTATATCCATTATCTAAAAGAGTTTTAATATTTTCCTCAAAACTTATAGGCGTATTTATATAGTTGAAATTATCAGGATCACTATCAGGAACTGTTGTTACAAAATTATGATAAAGCAATACAGGAATATCTACATCAGCTCTTTGTTTATTTTGCCTAAAAAAACATACAAGAAGAATAATTGCTAGTACAACAAATAGCAATATTAATCCTTTTTTCATAGCTAATCCACCTCTATATATGATATTAACTATCGACATATTTTGACACTTTTCACAATTTGTAGACAATCCTCATATGATAGTATGAGGTGAGAAAAATGTTTTTAATATCTATTATATGTGCCATACTATATGTTATCTGCACACTATTTATAAATATTAATTGGATTAATGATATAGCTTGTTACTTCGGATATTTTCTAGCAATTTATCTTGTCACTTTTGTAGCAATAATTCCAGGGTTTAACTATGTATTTAATTTTATTAGTTTGCTATTTTGTAAAAAAGAAAAGAAATCATGTTCAAAAGAAGAAGATGTTACTGTTTTAATACCAGTTTATAATGCAAAAGAAAAAATAAAAGAAACTATAGAATCTATTCAAAAACAAGAATATTGTGGAAATATCTATATAAATATAATTGATGATGGTTCTACAGATGGAACATTAGAATTATTAAAATCTATTGAGTTAGATTCAAATATATCTATTATAGAAGCTAAGCACAATGGAAAGGCATGTGCACTTAATGAAGGATTAAAAAAGGTAAATACAAAATATACCATAACAGTAGATAGTGACACTGTTTTGCACCCATTAGCTATTAGAAAAATTATGAATAAATTAACAAATTCAAGCGAAAATACTGTAGCAACTGCAGGATGTTTATTTGTTAAAAACAGCAAAAAAAGCTTTATTACTAAATTGCAAGAATGGGACTACACTTTAGGAATATTTGGAGTGAAATTTATTCAAGGCAATTATAATTCAACATTAGTCGCACAAGGAGCTTTTAGTGCTTATAAAACTAAAGCTTTAAATGAAATAGGAGGATGGAAAAACTGTGTTGGTGAAGATATTGTTCTAACTTGGCAGTTGTTAAGTAAAGGATATGAAACCAATTTTGCAAAAAACGCAATAGCATTTACAGAAGTTCCAGAGAAATTTAGAAAGTTAGGAAATCAAAGAAAAAGATGGGCAAGAGGAATGATTGAAGCATTTAAAAATGTAAATGTATTAACATCAAGGAAAATGAGATTTAAAACAAGATTTTTAATGTTATTAAATGTATTTTTCCCATTTATTGATTTAGCACTTCTTATTTTTGTACCTCTTGGACTAATTTTGTTACTTTTAGGAAATCCATTATTAATTAGCTGGATATCTTTACTAGTACTAATATTTAGCTTACTGCTTTGTGTATTAATAGAAATAAGAAGAAAGAATATGCTAAAAGAAATAGATTGCAAGCTAGAGAAAAGAAGTATACTTGCATTTATAGTATATGTTCTATTATATGCATTTATATTAACTCCTTATTGCTTAATAGGATATATTTCAGAACTATTTAATTGTAAAAAGAAATGGTAAAAGTATTAGGTTACAATTCACAGCTGATATAAAAAGGCTGTGAATTTAAAAATTAAAAAATTGCAAAGGATCTATTGCTATATTATTTTCCTTTATTGTGAGGTGTAGGTGGCAACCCGTTGTCGCTCCATTTGTTGGATTACCGTTAGAATCTTTATAAGGATTATTGTTTATACCATATACGTTTTTAGGACCAACAGTAGAAATTACTTTTCCTGCTGTAACAGTGTCATTACGAGAAACTATATAAATTGGGGAAACATGGCAATAAGAAACTTTTATATCATTATTTTCAACTACAATAGTATAACCGCCACCTGCACCCCAACTAGCAAATGTAACCAATCCGTCACAAACAGCTAAGATTTTTGTCCCTTCAGGAGCTGGAATATCAATACCAGAATGATATGTGGATGCACCAGAAGTAGGAGAGACTCTTCGTCCAAAATATGAACTTATATAAGAATATCCAGGGAGTGGCCATATAAATTCACCATCTAAATTGGAAAAAGATTCTGAATAAGAAATAGATGTATCTGTTAATACGATAAAAGTGATAAAAAATATTAAAATAAAAATAATTAAAAAATATGAAAAAGTTGTTTTAAAAAAACTACTAGACATAATGCCTCCTTTTAAGTAAGGCAAACTATCCTAGTAGTTTAAAATAAAAGTAAAAAATCTTTATAAATAAACATTTAAATTTATGATTACAATATTATTTTTTCTTTCTAAAAGCAAAGAACTTACTAATAAAGAAATTTAAAATGATTACAAAAACAGTAACTATACATTTACTAATAATTTCTGGAATAGGGCAATATGTAAACAAAAGAAAGCATGATACATATTCAACAACCATAGTAAATGCACGTCCTAAAATAAATTTTCCAAATTCTATTAATTTTTCTTTAAAAGTTATTGCACCTGAGTGAAATACTAAATCTTTGTTGGTTACATAAGCAAATAGTACTGCAAGAATTATACCTGCCGCATTAGCTACATTTTCATTAATATGAAAAACATATGTTAAAAGAGAAAATGTTCCAATATTTACAATAGTTGTAAAAATACCAAAAATTGCATAAAAAATAATTTCCTTCGTACAAAATTTCTTTATTAAAGCTTTTAATTTTTCCATATAAAACTCCCTATTTTTGTATATAAATTTAAATAAAAATAAAAAAAGAACTAATTTCTTAGTTCAATCTTGGCAGGGGTACTAAGATTCGAACTCAGACTTGTGGTTTTGGAG
>CALXJR010000030.1 GCA_944388675.1 uncultured Clostridia bacterium | reverse complement strand
TATATCAGATGAATACAGCGAATATGTTACTGCAACTGATGCCAATTTCTTTTCTCAGAGTAGAGAAGCAAAATGTATTAATATAATTTCTACACAAAGTTACAACTCTCTTTTAAATACATTAAATAATAAATACTCTACAGAAGTAATTGTTCAAAATCTAGTCAATAAAATTTGGTTTCGTACTGATGATATATACACAATTGAAAATGCCCAAAAACAAATAGGAAAAACAGATAAAGAAAGATTATCTAAAACAATTTCTGAAAATGCTAAACAAACAAATTATAATTTTATTACTCGTTCATTTAATTCAAAAGATTCTAGTATTTCTGAAAGTATTAATACATATGTGCAAAATGATTATATTTATGACACAAAATTCTTTACCCAAGAATTAGAGACTTTTAATGCTCTTTGTTTTTTAACAGATGGTATAAAAATCATACCACCTTGTAAAATCGAGCTTTTTCCATATTTTAAATAATTTTAAGGAGGTCTTATGGTAAAAAAAATACTAATTATTTTCTTATTAATAATTATTTTCTTTATATTATTTTCAACAAATGTCTTTGCTGCAGATCCTAAATTAATTACAAAATTAGATGATGCATTTGAAGACATTAAAGATTGGCTTATAAAGCTTGCAACACCAGCTGCAGCAGTTGCTGTTGGCACTGGAATTTTTATGAAAAAATTTAGTTTTGGAGATGAGGAACGTATTAGAATGGGCAAAAAAATTATTAGAGGATCGCTATTTTCTTATGCTTTTATCTTAGGAATTGACTTAATATTATCTGCAATTTCTAGCTTAGTAAAGTAAGGTGATTAAAATGGATCAGATTAATTATTCTCAAATTATAATAGACACTATCAATGAATTATTTAGTACACTTTTTTCATCAATTGATAATTCAATATATTCTCTATTAGATAATATTACATTTATAAACGAATCAATTTTATCTGATAATCTTTTTGATAAGTCATTAAATTCCGTTTTTGGACTTACTAGTATTGCAAATGCTTTATTAATTGGATTTGTTATTTATTATTGTAGTAGATTAATGCTTTCACATTTTATAGGAATAAATATAGAAAAGCCTTATCAATTTATTACAAAAGCTTTACTGTGCGCAATTTGCATTAATTCTTCCTTATTCTTTTGTGAAGAATTATTAAAAATTAATTCTTTAGTTTCTGATTGTATTTGTGAGATTGGCCAAAATATTTGTGGCAAATCTGTATGTTTTAATACATTAATTGAAGAAACTAATGTTTTTATAAGAGCAGATTCTGTATTTAATATTTTTTCTTTTAATGGAATAATTAAAAGCATAATTACATCAGGTCTAATAACATTATTATTTTCATATTCAATTAGATTATTATTAATTAAAATTTTTATACTTTTATCACCTTTTGCAATACTTTCTTTAATAATGAATTCTACATCTTGGATATTCAAAATTTGGCTAAAAACAATAGGCTCTCTTCTTTTTTTACAATCCTTTGTATCACTAATATTGATCGTTATATTTACCATTAATCTGTCCTCTATAAATGTTTTATCACAAATATCTTATATAAGTGCAATTTACGTCTTAAGTAAATCTAATTCTTATATTAAAGAACTTTTAGGAGGAATATCAACAGATTTTAACTATAATATTTCTTCCCTAAAAACTATTTTCAAATAAAGGAGTTTTGTATGAAATTTATTATTCCAAGAAATTATAACTTTAAAAATAAATTATTTGGTATGTTTGATTATAATACTATTGTTTTTAATATTATTTGGGATGTTTTTATATTTTGCCTAATGAACTTAATTTTTGATGATTTTACTACCAAAGCTGTTATTTTTATTATATGTTGTTTTCCCCTACTATTATTTAGTATTGTTGGTTTTCAACATGAAAATATATTAAATTTTATTGTTTATTTACTAAAATTTTTATTTAGTAATAAGATATATTTATTTAATAAATTTTAGTTGTAAATAATGTCTAATAATGTTATAATTTGTTTAATTATGAGGTGACATTATGAAATTAGATCAAGTAGATAGTTCTTTACTATTTTCAAATACAACTATTCCTGATGCCTTTTTTACTGAGTATTTTTCACAGGCATCAGGTGATTCTATTAAGGTATATCTTTATATGTTTTTCTTATCTAAATATGGAAAAGATGTACGTATAAACGACCTTTCAAAAAAGTTAAATTTACCTTTAAAAACAATTCAAGATTCCATTAAGTATTGGGAAAGTCTTGGATTACTTATTCGTAAAAATTCTGGTTATGAATTTGCAAACCTTCAAGAAATAGAGTTACACAAACTTTACAATCCAAAGGTTTCTTTATCTCCAGAAGATATAAAAAACACTCAAAAAAATAAATATAGAGCTCAGGCTATAGAAAACATAAATAATGAGTTTTTTCAAGGTGTTATGTCTCCTTCTTGGTATGGAGATATTGAAATGTGGTTTAGCAAATATTCTTTTGATGAAGAAGTAATGATTGCTTTATTTAGATATTGCTTTAACCGTTCTGCCTTACATAGAAATTATATACAAACTGTTGCAGAGGCTTGGGCAAAAAATAATATTAAAACTTTTGCTGATTTAGATGCTTATTATGCTAAACAAGAGGCTTTAACCAGTATAGAAAAAACTATATGCAAAAAATTGGGGCTTAATAGACAATTATCTGAATATGAAGAAGCATATGTGTCAAAATGGGTTAATGATTATAACTACAATATGGATATAATTGAAATTGCTCTAAAAAGAACTACTTCAAAAGCTAATTTTAGTTTTGATTATTTAGATAAACTTTTATCTAGTTGGCATGAAAGAAATTTAAAAACACCAGAAGCTGTAAATCAATTTATTTCTGATATGAAGCAAAAAGAAAAAGATATTAAAAAAATGTCTAAAAAGCCTACATATAATAGCTATGAACAAAGGAATTATGATAATTACTCAGATTTGTATGCAAATATTCCTACTGATAATGATAAAAAGGATGATTAGAGATGCCAAATAATGATTTAAAGCAATTATTAAATGAATATGAAATAAAACATAATAGAGCTATTTCTGAGGCTCAAAATAGGAAAAAAGAAGTATATGAAAAAAATCCTAGATTACAAGAAATTGAGGATGAATTAAATAATCTTTCTTTTAGAACTGCTAGAGAAGTCTTGAAAACAAGTAATACTTCTTTATTAGAAGAATTAAGAATAAAAAAAGACAACTTACTTGCCGAAAGGAAAGAAATCTTATCAAATTTAAAAATTGCCCCTTCTTATTTTGAACCACACTTTGAATGTGATAAGTGTAAAGATACTGGATATATAACAAATAATTATAATACAGTTATGTGTAATTGTCTTAAGCAGAAGTTGTTTGATTTAAAATATAATACTTATAATACATATGATATTAGAAATCACTCTTTTAATAATTTTTCTACTGCTTTATATTCCGATAAAGTAGACAAAGAAAAATATCATTTCAATATTTCTCCTAAAGATAATATGGAAAATATAAAAAAAATAGCACAAAAATTTATTAATAATTTTGATAATCCAGATGAAAAGAATTTACTATTTACTGGCAATACTGGACTTGGTAAAACTTTTCTTTCACAATGTATAGCTAATGAATTACTTAAAAGAAATAAGACTGTTTTATATCAAACAGCTCCAATTATGATTAACTCTATAATTGATTATAGAATGGGCAAAAAAACAAGTTTTGATTTGTTAAATAATATTTTAAATGTCGACTTACTTGTTATAGATGATTTAGGTACAGAAGGAATGAATAGTATGAAATTTTCAGAACTTTTTTCTGTACTAAATTCTAGATTATTAAATCAAAAAGATCATATTACTAAAACTATTATTTCAACAAATTTAAGTTTAAATAATTTAGCCGAAATGTATGGAGAAAGAATTATTTCTCGTTTAATTGGAAGCTATAATATATGTGTATTCTTTGGTGATGATATTAGAAGAAAAAAAGCAATACAAGAAAAACAAGGAGCAAATTAATTCTCCTTGTTTTTTTACATATTATCTTTTGGCGGAAGCGAGAGGATTTGAACCTCCGCGGCCCTTACGAACCCTAGCAGTTTAGCAAACTGCCCCCTTCAACCACTTGGGTACGCCTCCATATTAATTTATAAAAAAATGGCGGAGAGGGTGGGATTCGAACCCACGGTAGGCTACAAACCTACGCCAATTTTCAAGACTGGTGCCATAAACCAACTCGACCACCTCTCCATATATCACAACCTGTGACAAGTTATATCATAACACAAAATCATATAACTTGTCAACAGATTAATCAAAATATTATTTTTTATTTACTGCTATTTTTAATGCTTCTTGTTCTTCTTTAGATAATGCATATTTACATTCTCCATTTTCAATAGGTTTAGCATATATATTTGAAGTATCTCTTCCATATAAACCATTTAACACTACTCCACAATTTCTTTCATCTAGAATAGCTAAGGCAAAACTTAATTCACTTCCTGTATCTTTATATGCATTATAACGAACCATTCCTATTTTTTTCAAATATTCCTTTGATTCCCTATCTAATTTCTGGCAATAGTTTTCAATCTCTTTATTCTCATTTTCAATATTATCCACTTTTTGTAGATATTTAACAAGCATTTCGTTAATATTCTCGCCTTTTCCAAGTTTAGTCATAAAGTCTGAATAATTTTTTCTTAGTTTTTGCAATTTCATACAATTTAATACATATAAAACTAATAACATTAAATTTATTATAAGTATAACCACTTCGAGAATATTTAATTCAAAATTAAAATCCATATAGTGTTTGCTCCTTTTTTCACTATTTAATTAAACTTAGTAATCTCTCTAATTCATCATTTGAGTGATATTCTATAACTATCTTGCCTTTTCTTTTTCCAGCTTCTAGTTTAACTTTAGTTCCAAAGAAACCTTGAAAAGAGTCTTCTATATCTTTGTATATTGCCTCATATTTTTTAGCTTTAGCAACCTCTTTTTCAGACAATCTTCTATTATTGTTAATTTTACGAGCTAATTCATCTTCATTATCTCCATTTTCTACTATACTCAAAGCTAATTTATATTGTTTATCTGGATCTTGAACTCTTAAAAGTTGTCTACATTGCCTTTCAGCTATATTATGTTCCAAAACTAAATCTATTACTCTTGGATCTAAATTTAATACTCTTATATTATTAGTAAGAGTACTTCTGCCCAATCCAAGCTTATCTGCAAGCTCTTGTTGAGTTAAACCATAGTCATCTAATAATTTTTTTAACCCTCTTGCTTTTTCGATTGGATTTAAGTTTTCTCTTTGAATATTTTCTATTAAAGCAATTTCTCTACTTTTTTGCTCAGATTGAGTTCTAACTAAGCAAGGCATTTCTGTCAAACCTGCCTTTTTAGCTGCTCTCCATCTTCTCTCTCCTGCCACAATTTGGTAATAATCATCTTTTTTTGTAACAATAATTGGTTGTATAACGCCATACTCTTTTATAGATGTAGCAAGTTCATCTAATTTTTCCTCATCAAATTTCTTTCTAGGTTGGTCTCTATTTGGTTCAATCTCAGTAAGTTTAATTTGCTCAACTTTTTCCCCATCTATTGTACTATCATTAAAATTATCTTGACGTAATGAATCACTAAATAAAGCATCTAGTCCTCTACCTAATCCTGTTTTCTTAACCATACTAATTCCTCCCTTTATTTCATATGTCTAGCAGACTTTTGCTCTTCCTCGTTTGCTTTCAAGAATTCTTTAACAAATTTATCATAGCTTTTAGCACCTTTAGATCTTGCATCATATAAAGTTATTGGTAATCCATAACTTGGTGCCTCACTAAGTTTAACATTTCTAGGAATAACATTTTTATAAACCTTGTCTCCAAAATATTTCTTTACCTCTTTTACAACTTGGTTAGATAAATTCGTTCTTGCATCATACATTGTAAGTAATGCACCTTCAACTTGCAAACTTTTGTTCATATGTTTTTTTACTAATTCTATTGTATTCAAAAGTTGTCCTAATCCTTCTAGTGCATAGTATTCGCATTGTACAGGAATTAATACACTATCTGATGCAGTAAATGCATTTAATGTAATTAGTCCTAATGATGGAGGACAATCAATAATTATAAAATCATATTTGTCCTTTATTTTATCAACTTTTTCCTTTAATTTGTATTCCCTATTTTCCATTGAAACAAGCTGAACTTCAGCTCCTGCTAAGTTTATATTTGAAGGACATAAATCTAAATTTCTTACTTGAGTTTTTTGAAGAGTATTTTCAATTTCAATATCTTCAATTAAAACATCATATACAGAAAATTGTTGATCTTTATCAACCCCAACTCCACTTGTTCCATTACCTTGTGGATCTGCATCAATCATTAAAACTTTTTTACCCTTCTTAGCTAGTACAGTGCTCAAATTAATTGCGGTTGTAGTCTTTCCGACTCCACCTTTCTGATTTGCAATTGAAACTATTTTTCCCATTTTGTACCTCCTATAAGGTTTTATTTATTAAATTTAACATATTAATAATATATTAATATAAGAAATATGTCAATAAAATTTACACCTATTTTTTAATTATTTTTTAATAATTTAAATAATAAAATTAAAGCAAAAAAAATATATTAAAAAGTCTTTAAACGCTTATAGCTGTGAGGTTTCAGCTATAATATGCTAATACTTTTTAATATATAATTTTTTTATTTTAATGGCTCTTTACTAGGAGTTCCAGCTTTTCTAGGATATCTAGAAGGAGTATTTTTTTCCTTTTTAAAAACAATTATATTTCTTTCAATTTTTCCATCTAATAATTTAATATTTTCTATATTTTCAATAGTTCCTCCTAAAATATTTGCAACATTATTTATATTAGTCATCTCATCTTTATAATTAGGTCCTTTCATACATAAACAAAGGCCTCCCACCTTAACAAAAGGTAATAAATATTCTAATAAAACATTCATTGGGGCCACGGCTCTTGATGTGGCAATATTAAACTTTTCTCTATATTTATTCATTTTTGCTACTTCTTCTGCTCTTCCATGAATAGTTTCGACATTATCTAAATTAAGATTTTCCTTAACTTCATTTAAAAATTTAACTCTTTTATTTAATGAATCCAATAAAGTAATATTTGTTTTTGTAGTAATTGCAATCGGTATACCTGGAAAACCGGCTCCTGTTCCAACATCAATAATTTTATCATTTTCTTTTATATATTTTTGTATACTTAAAGAATCTAAAAAATGCTTTTCTATAATATCTTCTGGCTTTGTTATTGCTGTTAAGTTAATTTTTTCGTTCCATTCAATCAATAAATTCATATAATTATAAAACTTTTCGCAATTATTAACATTTATATTACATTCTTTAGCTTTTCCTATAAAACTTCTCTCAAACTCACTATATTCCATCAATTCCTCCATAATTTATTTTCTTTTTAATTGTTCTAAATATATCAATAATACTGAAATATCAGCAGGCGAAACTCCTGATATTCTTGATGCCTGTCCAACAGATTCAGGTTTTATATTATTTAATTTTTGTCTAGCTTCTAATCTTAACCCTTTAATTTCTTCATAATCTATATCTTTTGGTAGTTTCTTTTGCTCTAATTTTTTAAATTTTGCAACTTGTTCTTCTTCTAATTTAATGTATCCTTCATACTTTATTTGTATTTCAACTTCTTCTGCTTCTTGTTTTGTAAGTTCTGGCATATTTTTATCTATTTCTTTTAAATATTCATATTTTATTTCTGTCCTTTTTAATAATTCTGCAAGCTTTACACCAGCTTTTATATTTGAAGAATTATATTTGCTTAAAAAATCATTAACTTCTTTTGTAGGTTTTACTGTTGTTTTCTTTAATCTTTCAATTTCTTTAAAAATATTATCCTTTTTTCTTAAAAATTTCTGATATCTCTCTTCTGAAATTAGGCCATTTTCATATCCAATCTCTAAAAGCCTTAAATCTGCATTATCTTGCCTTAATAGAAGCCTATATTCTGCACGAGAAGTCATCATTCTATATGGTTCATTTGTACCTTTTGTTACAATATCATCAATTAAAACACCGATATAAGCTTGAGATCTATCTAATATTACAGGTTCTTTTCCTTGTATTTTTCTAGCCGCATTAATTCCAGCAATAATTCCTTGTGCCGCAGCTTCTTCATATCCTGATGTTCCGTTTATTTGACCTGCAAAGAACAAACCATCAATATCTTTATATTCAAGTGAAAGTTTTAATTTTGAAGGATCTATACAATCATATTCAATAGCATAAGCAGGTCTAGTAAATTCAGCATGTTCTAATCCCGGAATAGTTCTATACATTGCAATTTGAACATCTTCTGGAAGCGAAGAACTCATTCCTTGTACATACATTTCATCTGTATCTGTTCCCAATGGCTCTATAAAAATTTGATGTCTTTCCTTATCTGCGAATCTAACAACTTTATCCTCTATAGAAGGGCAATATCTAGGTCCTGTTCCATGTATCATTCCGGAAAACAATGGCGATCTATGTAGATTTTTTCTTATAATTTCATGAGTTTTTTCATTTGTATATGTTAAATAACAAGGTAATTGTTTTTTAGTTTTATCCAATTCATCATCAAAAGAAAAAGCTTCAATATCTTTATCACCCTCTTGTATCTCCATTTTAGAAAAGTCTATTGAATTCTTATTAATTCTTGCTGGAGTTCCTGTTTTAAATCTGATTAATTTAATATTCAATTTTTCTAATATCTCAGACAATTTTTTAGATGGAAACACACCATCTGGTCCACCTTCAAAAGAATTTTCACCAATAAATATCTTACCTCTTAGATAAGTTCCCGTGCATAAAATAACCGTCTTTACTGTATATACTGCTCCAACATTTGTAACAACTTTTCTTACCTTTCCTTCTTCCACTATTATATTAGTTATTTCTGCTTGTTTTAAATATAAATTTGGTTGTTTTTCCAATGTATGTTTCATTTCAACTTGATATTTTTTTCTGTCTGCCTGAGCTCTTAAAGAATGAACAGCTGGTCCTTTTGAAGTATTAAGCATTCTCATTTGCACATATGTTTTATCGATATTCTTGCCCATTTCACCCCCTAAGCAATCTATTTCTCTTACCAAGTGTCCTTTAGAACTTCCTCCAATATGAGGGTTACATGGCATATTTGCAACAGCTTCCAAACTTATTGAAAATACCAATGTTTTCATACCCATTCTAGCACAAGCAAGTCCTGCTTCACAACCAGCATGTCCTGCACCAACAACAGCCACATCATAACTTCCTGCATCATATTCCATTTCTATTACATTCCTTTCTATTTTTACTATAAATTTTTATATTTTTTATAACAATCTGTATTAATACGTATCATAAAAAATTTCACCTTTCGCTATAGCGAATATGGTTTCAAGATTTCGTTTAGCCGGAAACATTGAACAATTTTGAACAAATGTCGAAACTTGCAGACCCCTTTTATATCATTTGATTTCAGAATCGTGATTTTTAATGTTTCCGGAAAAAGTCTGCAGAAAATCCGACATTTTTCGACAAAAGTGGGCTATTTACCAAGGCAAAATTTCTTAAATATTTCATTAATTATATCTTCAGAAACATTTTCTCCTGTTATACTTGAAAGCTCTTCTAAAATTTCTTTTAAACAAATCGCTGTAATATCTATAGACATATTATTTTTAATGCTTTCCTTTGCCTTATTTAAAGCATCATGTGCCCTTAAAATATAGTTCTTTTGTCTTGCACTTGTAACTATCTCTGTGTTATCCAAGTCTATATTATTCATATTAAATAATTTTAATATTGCATTATATAATTCATCTATTCCTTCTTCTTTTAAAACTGAAAAAGGTATTGTTGTTTTATGTAAACCTTTAATCTTTTCACTATTTATTACATTGCCTTTTTTCAAATCAGTCTTATTAATTAAAATAATTGCTTTTTTATCTTTAATTAAATTCATGATTTTATTATCTTCATCGTCTAACGCACGAGAATCGTCAAATACAGCAATTACTAGTTCAGCATCACTTAATATGTTTATACTTCTTTCTACGCCTATTTGCTCAACCTCGTCAATTGTATTTCTAATTCCGGCAGTGTCTATTATTTTTAATGGTATTCCATTAATATTTACATATTCCTCGATGGTATCTCTAGTAGTTCCTTCTACATTACTTACAATTGCTCTTTCTTCTCCCAAAATCAAATTTAATAAAGAAGATTTACCAACATTTGGTTTTCCAATTATAGCAGTTTTAATTCCCTCTTTTAAAATTTTTCCATTTTCAAAAGTTTTTTCTAATGAGTTTAATTTTACTTCTAAACCATTTAAAAATATTTTAATTTTTTCATTAGTTGTTTCTTCTATATCATATTCTGGGTAATCAATAGAAGCTTCTATATCTGCCATAATGTCTAAAATATCTTTTCTTATATCTTCAATTTTATCAGATAATTTGCCCCTTAATTGTCTTTGTGCAACTTGCATTTCTTTATCGGTTTTTGCATTAATTATATCTATAATTGCCTCTGCTTGTGATAAATCTATTCTTCCATTTAAGAATGCTCTTTTTGTAAATTCTCCAGGTTCTGCGAGTGTCGCTCCATTTTTTAGACATTCTTCTAATATTTTATTTTCAACTACCATTCCACCATGAGAATTTATTTCACACATATTTTCTCTGGTATAGCTATTTGGTGCAATAAAATATGAAACTAAAACTTCATCTATTACATCTTTCGTAGTAGAATTAATTATATGTCCATATTTCATTGAATAACCTTTAATTTCTCCTTTATGTTTTGGTACAAATATTTTATCTAATATTTCAAAACATTTTTCTCCACTTAATCTAATTATGCCTATTCCTGCATTTCCTGGTGCAGTAGATATTGCAGTTATTGTACTCATTTTTTTCACTCCTCTTAAAAAATAAGCCAAAGTTTAGAATTAGTAAATACTAAAATCCGAACTTTGACTTCCGATTTATAATTTTTAATTATTTTCTTGATATAACAACTCTTCTGTTATCATTTTCGCCAATACTATGTGTTGTAACTGTTTTACTATCTTGTAATTTAGTATGAATTATTTTTCTTTCATATGCTGTCATTGGCTCTAATGTAACTGATTTTCCTGTTTTTGTTACAGTTTTTTCAATTTTTAATGCTAAGTCTTCTAGAGTTTTCTTCCTTGCGTTTTTGTAATCTCCTATATCCAATATTACTTTAACATTGGAATTTCTACCTTTATTAGCAATAGATGTTAATATAGTTTGCATAGAATTTAATGATTCTCCTCTATAACCAATTAACCTAGTTGATTCTTCTCCTGTAATAAGAACATGTAAAACACTGTCTTCTTCTGAAATTTCATATTTTATTGTTTCTGCTATCTTCTTTAAAAAAACTGATAAAAATGTATCAATTTCTGTTTTTGCTTTATCTAAATCCTCTTTACTTACATTTTCTTTCTTTTCTTTTTTTACAGTAACATGTTTTTCTTCATTCTCTTTTAATGTTAATTCAACTTTTACAACATGTGGTTCTAGTATATTAAAAAAACTTTTCTTTTTTTCTTCCAATATTTTTATATCAACTTGATTTCTAGAAACTTTTAATTCTTTAAGTCCCTTTTCTATTGCTTCCGTAGAAGTTTTCCCTTCTGAGATAATTGACTTAGGCATTTATTTTTTCCTCCTTGTCATCTTTTTCTTTAAATATTTTATTTATAATTAATCTCTCAATTATAAGTAAAATATTGCTTACTAACCAATATAAAGCTAATCCCAAAGGTGCTATAAATGCAATTGATATTGACATTATTGGAACCATATAAGTCATTGCATTATTCATAGATTGCATAGATTCCATAGCTTCTTCTTGCGAATCCTTTTCTTTTTCTTCTTTGCTTAATTCCTTAGTTTCATTCTTTTCTTCTAATAATTTAGTTTTATTTTTCTTTGTTTTATTTTGGCTTGCATTAGTAATTTTAATAGATACAAATGATGTTATAACATATAATAATGGAATTATATATACTCTATAGTCTGTTAAATTTTGTTGTGGAACCATGCTTAAGTCAAGTCCAAAGAAATCCATATTAATATTTACTCTATCATCTACGCTTGCTCTTCTATTAATAACTTGTATTTCTGGATAACCTTCTACGCTTCCATCTTCTTGTTTTATTTCTTCTATGTATCCATCTATTACTGCAGAATCCACTTTTTTCATGTATGTTAAAGGTCTACTTACTAAGAAAAATACTGAAATAATAATTATTAATTGTAAAATAGAACTTAAACATCCACTAAAAGGATTCATCTTCTCTCTTTTATATAAATCAATAGTCTCTCTATTTAATCTTTCAGGATCATTTTTATATTTAAATTGTATTTCTTTCATTTTTTCCTGCATTTTAGCAGATTTTTTTAATGTTTTTTGTTGTGAAATTGTAATTGGTAATAATATAATCCTTAATATTATAGAAAAAACTATTATTGCAATTCCGTAGTTGCTAAAAATATTGTAAAGAAAGTTTAATAAATAGCCAAATAAATTTGCTATTGCACCCATATATTTCCTCTCATTCCTTTCCCATGGTACAAATCCGGTTGGAAAAGAATTGTGTTTTTGGCTATGCTGAGCTTGTTAAGGCTTTGCCTGTTACAAGGTCAGTATGCAGTGGCTGGGAAACAAATTTAAAATTTATGAGGCGTACTTTTGGTACGTTGATTAAATTTTAAATGAAGTTTGACAACGCCAAAACGCAATTATTTTTCAACCTTTTCCTCCAATCATTTTAATGGATCAAATCCTCCTTTAGAAAAAGGATTACACCTGCATATTCTGAAAAAACCTTTTATTATTCCGGGCTATACAGCCATACTTATTAATAGCTTGCTTTGTGTACTCTGAGCAAGAAGGATAATATTTACAACAAACTCCATTTTTCTGTAAAACTGGAGATAAATATTTTTGATATTGCTCTATTATTTTAATAAGTATTTTTCTCATAAAAAAACTAATTTTCTTCAATAATTTTTGCCTCTTTAAATATTTCTTTTATTTCTTTATGAATTTGATGAAAATTAATATTGCTTACGGATTCTTTCTTATTCCAAAGAAAAACTATATTAAAACCCTGTTTTATTTTTTTATTTTCTATGTAGAAAGATTCACGTATTAATCTTTTAATATGATTTCTTTTTACTGCATTGCAAAGCTTTGTGCTAACTGCAATTCCAATAACATTTTTATTTTTATTATTTTTTTCTATATAAATAATAACATGTTTTCTTACAAAGTATTTTCCTCTATGCAAGACATTTTTAAATTCGTAATTTTTCTTTAATGTATTTACTTTTTTCATATTCTAACAAATCTCTCTATCTGCAAAAAAGTCACTAAATTATTATCTAGTGACTCCTAAAAATGATTACGCACTTAATTTTTTTCTTCCTTTAGCACGTCTAGCTTTTAATATATTTCTTCCAGCTCTTGTGCTCATTCTTTTCATAAATCCATGCTCTTTTTGATTTTGTCTCTTTTTTGGTTGATATGTTCTTTTCACTTTTTGCACCTCCAATATATATAATGTAAATTTTTCTTCATAAGTGGTTACTATTATATACCAGTTTTAGTTGTTATGTCAATACTTTCCTGTAAATTTAAATATTTTTATTTTTTAACTTGTTTTATATTGACTATTGACCTTTATTTTTGATATTATATACAAAAATATGAGGTAATAAATACTTTTTGTGTTTTTTTGCTTAAAATATACTAAAAAACATAGCGGAATAGTGTATTCGAAAGTTATCCACAGTTTGTGGATAACTATGTGGATAACTATGTGAATAAGTTTTATAACTATCTCTGTTCTAGGTTTTGGAAGGATGAACATTAATGCAAAACGAACTAAATGATTTATTAACAAAAGCAAAAGAACTTTTAAAAGAGGAAGTAACGAAAATTTCATACGAGACTTGGATAAAAATATTAGAGATTCAAAGTGCGGACAATGGTCATATTGTTTTGTTAACATCAACAGAATTTCAAAAAAATATAATCGCTTCAAAATATCTTGATTTGTTAACAAATACTTTTAATTATTTGACTAACAGAGAATGTACTGTTTCTATAGTATCTAGAGAAGAATTAGAAGCAGCATCAAACAATACAAATTTAAATGTCGCAGCAAATATTGAAGCTCCTATTAATTATGCCACAACAAATTTAAATCCAAAATACACCTTTTCTACATTTGTTGTTGGTAATAGTAATAGGTTTGCTCATGCTGCGGCTCTTGCTGTTGCCGAAGCACCTGCTGCATCTTATAACCCATTATTTTTATATGGTGGAGTTGGTCTTGGTAAAACACACTTAATGCATGCAATAGGAAACGAAATTTTAAAAAATAATAAAAATTCAAAAATTTTATATGTAACATCTGAAAATTTTACAAATCAACTTATTAATGCAATAAAAGATAATAGTAGTGACCAATTTAGAAATAAATATAGAAATATAGATGTTTTATTAATAGATGATATTCAATTTATTGCAGGAAAAGAAAGAATTCAGGAAGAGTTTTTCCACACATTTAACACATTATATGAAAGTGGAAAACAAATAATTCTTTCTAGTGATAAACCACCAAA
>CALXJR010000029.1 GCA_944388675.1 uncultured Clostridia bacterium | reverse complement strand
CCGCAGGATTTTAAGTCCTGTGCGTCTACCAGTTCCGCCACATCTGCATAAGCACTTAACTGGCTAACAAAATGTATTTTACTACAAAGGTAGTGTGATTGTCAATAGGTAAAATGAAATTTTTTTAAAATAAAATTCTTTTAAATTGGATTTACATGTATAATTGCAAGATATATTGGTTCTAAGGCATTTAATTCTTTCTCTAATTTATCTGCAATAGCATGACTATCATATGTAGACATATTTCCATCTATATAAATAGATAAGGAAATTAAATATTTATATCCAACAGGAGTAGAAGAAAAGTGATCTACTTTTTTAATATCCTTGTATTTTTTAGTAATTTCTAAAATTTCTTCTTTAGTTTTATTATCTATAGAAGCATCCATCAAAACATTATAGCTTTCAATAAATATTTTAATTCCACTAATACAAATTAATATAGAAATTCCTATTCCAACAACTCCATCAAACCAATAAATTCCTAAAATATTTAATATAACAGAAATAAGTGTAAATGAAGTAACTATAGAATCATTTCTATGGTCTTTTTGTAACGCATTCATTAATATACTATTTGTTTTTTTATAAATAATTTTTGTGTATAGATAAAGTGAAAATTTAGTAACAATAGTAATAACACATACCAATATTAATAAATATGGAAAAGAAACTTCACTTGGATTAAATAAAGATATTACAGAATCATATACAAGTTTAACCGCAATAATAATCATTACTAAACCAATAAATAAAGAAAATATGTATTCAGCTTTTCCATGTCCAAAATTATGTGTTTCATCTTCAGGAGCACTAGAAATTTTACTTCCAATAGTACTCATTAAAGAAGCAAAAATATCACCAGCACTATTTGCTGCGTCTGCAATCATAGCTTGGCTTCTACTTAAAAAGCCTATTATAAATTTAATAATAAGTAAAAAAACATTTCCTAAAACACCAGCAATATTAGCTTTATTCATATCAGAATATCTATCCATAATTAAAACTCCTAAAAAATAAATTTATGACTAATCATACCATAAAATAATGAAATAAACAATAAAATATTTTTTTTTAATAAATTTTATTTGAATTAAGAAAAATTTGACAAAATTTGTATTACGAAAAATCCCGCAATTCGAGTTATATCATGATATTATAAGATAATGCAAAATAATTAAATATATGCATGAAAATGATTGATTTATAAGTTTAGATAACTCTAGAAGTAAAAAATATATAAAAAAGTTACAATATTCGCCATAGCGAAAGGTAATTGTGCTTTAATACTAAAAATGCGATAAAAAAAGCAATAGAGAATTGGTGAAAAAGGAATGCATATAGAAATGTTAGTAAAAAAAGTCCGACAGGAAAAAGGTATGACTATAGCCGGTTTAGCGAGAAAAAGTGGAGTATCAGCATCTCACTTAAGTGATATTGAAAAAAATTTTAAAATTCCAAGTTTATTAGTTATGGTTAGAATTGCAAAAGCTTTAAACGTTGATATTACAGAATTATATAAGGTTAAATGGTAGAATAAATGTTATATTATGAACATAGTTTAGAAGAATTAATAAAATATATAAAAAAAGAAAAAAGAATACCATCTGAAAAAGTATGGAACAGGTATGCCTATGAAAAAAATCTGTTATCAAGTAAAACACTAGAATATTTATATGGGCTGCGCTTTAACAAAATGTGTAGAGAATTAAATAGAAAAAAGAAAAAGCAAAATTAAAATGCTTTTTCTTTTTTGCTAATTTTGGACGTCCTTTTTTGTGTTAAATTATTAAAAATAAAAAAAATACTAGACTTTTTTAAATAAATAGCTTAAAATAATAGCGAAAATATAAATGAGAAAGAAGGAAAACAAATGAATATTTGGCACGATATTGAAGAAGATAGAATAAAAAAAGATGATTTTGCATCTGTAATAGAAATTCCAAAGGGAAGTAAAAACAAATATGAATTAGATAAGACAACAGGATTTTTAAAATTGGATAGAATTTTATATACAGCAACACACTATCCTACAAATTATGGGTTTATACCAAGAACTTATGCAGGAGATCACGACCCATTGGATGTATTAGTTTTGTGTCAAGAAACACTTTATCCGTTAACTTTAGTGGAAAGTTATCCTATTGGAGTTTTAAGAATGACAGACTCAAATGAAGAAGATGAAAAAATAATCGCAATAGCAAAAAAAGATCCTTTTTTAAATTGTTATAATGATATTTCAGAGATTCCAGCACAGGTTTCTGCAGAAATAATGCATTTCTTTGAAGTATATAAACAATTAGAAGGTAAAAAGACAACAGTAGATAAAATGATGGGAAGAAAAGAAGCTGAAAATATAATACAAGAAGCAATAGATAAATATAAAGAGGTATTTAAAAGATAAAAGGTAGGAGAAACAAATATGATAGAAAAGCTTATATTTAATGTATTAGCTTTTACTTTATTTATTCTAGTATTTATAAGGTTAATTAGAAAAAATGATACTAGCTATGTATATCTATTAATATTACAATTTATAGGAATTGCTATAAATTTTATAGAATTAAGTATTGGTGAAAGTTTTGGAGCTATAATAAAAACTATAATGTATACTCTATCTATTATTTTACCACTATTTATACTTTGGATTGAACAATATAATATTATTAGATTTTCGGAAATTGTTAACATATTTTTAGCAACAATATACTTTTTATTAGGTAAGAATGAAAAAGCAGAACACTTTTTGTTACAAATAATAAAAAAATATCCTAATAGTATAAAAGGACATTTAATGCTTGCAAAATTATATGAAGCAATGAATAAGCTA
Source organism: uncultured Clostridia bacterium (assembly GCA_944388675.1). Classification (GTDB taxonomy): domain Bacteria; phylum Bacillota; class Clostridia; order TANB77; family CAG-508; genus CAG-245. The sequence goes on along the minus strand of CALXJR010000029.1, from coordinate 12,641 downwards.
GACTTAGCATTAGAAGAATATGAAAGTGCTTTTGAGCAAAACAATAAAAATACAAGTATAGAACTAAAAATCGGAGAACTTAATTATAAAATAGGAAAAAAAGATTTTGCTATACAAACACTTAATAATTTACTAAAAAGAAAACCCGATTGTTATGAAGCAAGTATGTTATTAGGAAATATCTTATATGAAACAAATAATTTTAAAGAAGCTATACAAGTTTATACTTCTGCATTGAAATATAGACCTGCAGATTATGAATTATATTACAATATAGGAATGGCTTATACAATGATTAATGATTTTCAAAAAGCAAAAGAAGCATATGAAAATGCAGCACAAATCAATAGCTTATTATACCACGCAAAATATAGTTTAGGTCAATTAAATATATTATATGGTGATTTAGACGAAGCAGAGAAGTATTTTATGGAATGTATTGATGCTGAAGAAGTGGAGGCTGGAGCTTACTATTATTTAGCAAGAATTGCAATGATAAAAGGTCAAGTAGAAACAGCTAGAAACTATGCAAATATAGCAATTGAAAAAGCACCTGAGCTTTACGATAAAATGGCAGAAGAAAATATTTTTCTTCCAATCATAGAGTCATTAAATAAACCAGCTAGATTTATAGAAAAAAATAAAGTAAGTAAAAAATTATCCAAGAAAGAATTGAAAATTGATGAACATTTGGATAATACATGCAAACTTGTTGGAAAATTAAGTAATAATGATATTGAGATGATTGAAAATATCAAAAAAATTCAAAAGAAGGATATAAATAGAGATCAAAAAGAAAGAGAATAAGTAATATTTATGAAATAAAAAAATATAATAAACTATTAGAAAAAGGAGAATAAACAATGGAAATTTATCAAGCATTAATATTAGGAATTGTACAAGGATTAACAGAACTACTGCCAATATCTAGTTCTGCACATTTAACAATAATACCTTGGATATTTAATTGGCAGATACCAGAATATTTTGATGTAGCTTTACATTTTGGAACACTACTTGCAATAGTACTTTATTTCTTTAAAGATTGGATAGAACTTATAAAAGGTGGATTTAAATATGCTGTAAAAAAAGAAAAAACTGTACAGGGAAGAATGTTTTGGTACATAGTTTTAGCAACAATACCTGGTGGAATTGTTGGTTTTGTATTAGATAAATTCTTTAGTGGTGTTTTAAATAGACCAATAATAATTGCAATAGCCTTAATGGTAATGGGTATTATATTATACTTTGTAGATAAAAAGTGCAAAAGTGAAACTGAATATGAGCAAATGACGTTAAAGCAAACCTTTTTAATAGGTCTATCTCAAGCATTAGCATTTATACCAGGTGTTTCTAGATCTGGTGTTACAATGACAACTGCAAGAGCATTAGGTGTAAAAAGAGAAGCGGCAGCCAGATATTCATTTTTACTATCAACACCAATAGTATTTGCAGCAACTGTTTTAAAATTTAAAGATTTTGTTTTTGATTTACCATTTATTGTTGGCGTTTTAGCAAGCTTTATAGTTGGAATATTTGTAATTAGATTTCTATTAAAATACTTACAAAAAGGTAGTTTTAAGGCCTTTGCAATATATAGAGTTATAGCTGGTATATTAATTATATTAATAACATTTATAAAGTAGATTTAGAATCATATACATAAAGGGACACATGCTTAACCGCATGTGTCCCTTTATGCGTTTTAGACGAATTTCTCAGCGCTTGCGAAGACACGTTGAAATTTCATCTCGAATTCGGCTTCATCCACTCCCAAAGCCATAAAGGCAGAGTGTGTAAAGCCACTACGCCGAGTGGTCCAGTGAATCTCCTTGCCAAAGAGATCAAGCTCAACACAACCATCATGGTAGCCGAGGATTTTGATCCCTCCGACCAGCTGAAGGTTAGAGTTGAAAATGTTGAATGTGGTTTCGCTCACGCGATACACAACTACAGGGAGGCGGACCAGATTCCCTGGAATCATACTCTGTGGTGATGGCATCAGATTGTTAAGGTCTTCGACCTTAAGCAAGACGCCTCCTACAGGAAGTAAATCTGCGCGCCACACGTTAAAAACGCGAGACACGACCTGAGAGTAGCTCTCAGGAATTTCTTCCCGTGAAAGGGAAGGCTGCGGGGATGAGGAATTAACCTTTGATTTACCAAACATAGACAAACCCCTTTCATAAATATTGTTGGCAAAGCCAATTTATAATTTAATTATAGCATATATTAGTAGAACAGGCAAGTTATGTAACCTAAGCGTAAAAACAATAATTAATAAAAAATTAAATACTTTTTTTGACAAAATATTGCAAAAGTATTACAATATTACATTTTTTTTACTATTCGACATCTTTTGTTGACTTTTTGGTAAAAAAAGATAAAATAATAATGTATAAAAATGTATATAAAAAAAATTGTATTTTTTATATTTTTTTGTAAAATATAATTATAAAATAATAATGAGAGGAATAAAAATGTCAAGTTGTCTAGGAATTTATGTAAATAACAACATAATTAAATATGCTAAAGTAAAAAAAGAAAAAGACAATATAAAAATAGAAACATTTGGAATAAAATTTTATACAGACTTGAAAAAAACAATAGACCAAATCATTTCAGAAACATTTAGCTTTAAAATTCCAATAAGTGTGAATATTTCTAAAGAAACTTATAATTATTTTTCAATGTCAAATCTTTTAAATAAAAAAGATTTAAAAAAAGCTATAGATACTGAATTTGATTCTTTGTGCTATGAAAAAAAGAATAATCCAAATGCTTTAGAAACTAGATATATATTAGTAAATTATGCCGACAACAAAGATAAAATAAAAGTAATACATGTTTCTGTAGACAAAATGGAAATAAATAAGATATTACAAACTTTGGAAGAATGTAATGTTGCTAATATATCTCCACTTCCACTTAGTATTGCAAATATAGCACCTATTAATTCAAAGGAAAATATTGCTATTGTTAATATGGAAGATTTAACAACTGTAACAACAATTACAGGGGATAAGGTTTATGATGTTCAAGTTATAGAAGATGGTGCAAAAGATGTTTTAAAAGCAATAAATGAGAAAGAAAATTCATATACAAAAGCATATGAAATTTGCAAAAATACTACAATATATACAATGGAAGTAAGAGATGATTACACAGATGAAAATCAATACTTAAGTACTATTATACCTACATTATATTCAATTTCTAATAAAATTAAGGAAATAGTAAATAGTCAACCATTTAAAATAAATAAAATTTATTTAACAGGAACGTTATCTGTTATAAATAATATTGATTTATACTTTGAAGAAATAATAAATGGAGTAAGATGTGAAATTTTAAAACCATTTTTTATAGAAGATAGTCCAAAAAATAATATTAAAGATTATATAGAAGTTAATTCTGCAATAGCACTTGCCCTTCAAGGATTAGGATATGGTCTTGGAGATGTAAATTTCAATAAAAAAGGAATAACAGAGAGAATTCCAGAATTGTTAACCCAAGATGTTACAATAGGAAAGAAAGATAAAAAGACATATCAAAAAAAGAGTGTAAATGTAAATAGTAGGAAAGCAAAAAAATGGTTAAAAAGGGTTTTAACTGTTGTTTGCGTTGTATTAGTGGCATATATTGGAATTTCAACATATATTAATATTTCAACAAAAGATAAAAAAGAACAATTAGATGCTGTACAAAAAAATGTTCAGGAACAAATAGATTTAGTTGATTCTGATAAAGCAAAAGTAGATAGTAAAATTTCTGAATACAAAACAATGACGGATAATTTACAAAATGCATCTAATTCACTAACTACAAATAAATCATATAAAAAAGTTATTCCAACTTTACTAAGTGAGATAATGTATGTAATTCCTAAAGGAGTGCAACTAACATCTATAGAAAATCCATCAGATAAAAAGATAATAATTAATGCACAATCAACACAATATGAACAATTAGCTTATTTTAAAACTGTTTTAAGATCACAAGGGGTATTATTACCATCATCAATTGTATCATCTGAAGCAGTTAAAGAAGGAGATATTGTAAAAATTGTTATAGAAGGAGAGTTGCCATGAAAAATACTTTAACAATTGTAATTTGTTTATTACTAATAATTTTATTAATACTACTAATGGTTAATGGTTTATCTATAGGTAATTTTAAGATATTAAGTATCTCTCAAATTAAGCAAAATAACACAAACCTAACTGCTGATATACAGACTGTAAATAATATGAAAAATTCAATATATAGAAAAAAATTAAGTGATTTAGAAACTGCAACGAAAGATTTATCTACTAGTAAACAAGATTATCTTGATGTAGCAAGTGTAAGTTCTGCTGATGAAATAAGAGCTGCAACATTAAGCCAAACATATTCAATGGAGTACTTATGGAGTAAACTTGGTGGATATGCAACTGCAGAGGGTGTAAATTTAAAACTAGAAGTACAAACAGCAGAGAATAATGAAAACACATTGAAATTTACTGTAAAAGGGAGCTATGTAGGAATAATAAATTATTTAACAGCAATAGAAGATGATGATAATTTAGGATTTAGAATCGAACAATTCAAAGTAACATCGTCTGAAGACAGCCCAGAAGTTTTAATAGCAACATTTACAGTTTCTGGAGTAAAAATTAAACAGGAAAATGTTACAACTGAAGTAGAGGTAGATGAAAAAAATTCTGTAAATGAAGTAACAGATTCAAAAGTAAACACAAATAGTGTAAACTAATAAAACTTTAAAGGAAGGAGTAAAATATATGAAATCAATTTTAAAGGAAATACTTATAATAGTACTTCTATGCATAGCAGTTTGTTTAGTTTTAGCATTAGTATTTTATGATTATATTCCAACTAATAAAGTTATACCAAGTCCAGTACAACCATATGAGACTTCAAATATTATAAAAGACGAAATAAGTGAAAATGTTGGAAACTTTGAAACTCAAAATTTTATTTTTGAAATAACTGATTCAGATTTAAGTTTATATAGACAAAGTGATAGTTATGATCCAGGAAAAGCCAATCCTTTTGCTGAGACAGCATTAAATGAAACTACAAATACAACAGATGCTGGAAACACTGTGACATCAGGGAACACTGTAACTAGTACTACCAGTAGTTCAACATCAAATAGAAATCAATCAAACAATAAAATATCAAATAGTGTAAGTACAAGTACATCATCTAACACAAGCTCTACAGATGAATTTTTTAATACAGAAGGTCTAAGATAAAAAATATTTATATATATCAAAGGAGGAAAAATTTATGTTAAAAAGTCAAAAAGGTATAACACTAATTGCTCTAGTTGTTACAATTGTTATTTTATTAATATTAGCAGGAGTAAGCTTAAATCTAGTATTAGGGGAAAATGGACTTGTAAGAAGAGCTCAACAAGCAGAAACAGAATATACACAAGCACAAAGTGAAGAAGCTGAGCAAATGAATGATGCAGAATCTTGGATGGACCAATATATAGATTAATAAAAAATATGGTTACCTAAAATTTAGTTGCTTAATATTTTTAGGTAACCTATTTTGCTAAAATAGGGGAAAATATGGATGTTCTAATTTATGTTTATATTTTTATTATAGGAATTTTATTTGGTAGTTTTTGTTCTTTAGCAATTTATAGAATTCCAAAAGGACAAGATATTGTTCATACTAGGTCTTATTGTCCAAAATGCAACCATAAATTAGCATTTTGGGATATGATACCTTTATTTAGCTACATTTTTTTAGGTGGAAAATGTAGATATTGCAAGAAAAAAATAAATCCAATAAATTTTTTACTAGAACTGTTTTCAGGAATAACATTTATATTGTTTGCACTATCAATAAAATTTAGTGTTACTAATATAAATGTATCTGTAATTACATATTTGATTTTTGGCTTGCTATATATAGCTGGTCTATTTATCATATCTGGAATAGATAAAGAAAAAAATCAAATTCAATCTCAAGTATTATTATATATACTAGTAATAGAAGCTATTTATATAATATATCTATATGTAGTTGAAAAAGTAAATATATATAGATATGCTATATATTTTGTAATATTAGTAATATTAAATTTATTTAATATTTTATATTATAGAAAAAAAGTAAAAAACAATTATACATTAGAGATTTTAATTTTACTAATAGAAATGGTAATGTTTACTTATGAAGTTTGCACAGGATACACTATTGCAGTAGCACTTGTTGCAATAGCCATTAAATTAATAATAAGTAAAATTAATCAAAAAAGAAAAAAATATGTAAAAATAGATAAAAAAATGCAAAAAAGAATCCCTTTTGGATTTTACCTATCAATTTGCAACATAATAGTATTAATAATAACTAATATGATAATTTTTTACAGGTGATTAAATGAATGCAAAACAAAATAAATGTTTTAAAGAAATAATTAAAGAAAATTCTGGAATTACTGGAATAGATTTAGTAATAGCAATTATAATTATGTCTATTTTTATAGGAGTTATTACAAGCTTAATGACAGGTATATATAAACAATCTTTAGAAATTCAAGCAAGTAGCAATGCCATGGCTTATGCAACAATTGTACTTGAGAAAACTGATGAAAAATCTTTTGAAGAAGTGCAAGAACCAAATTTTATAGAGAACTTAAGTAAATCCGGTGAGATAAATATACCAGAAGATTATGAAGTAACCTTTGAAGTTTCAAATCCAGATAATGTATCTGAAGAAGTATCTTCTGTAATAAAAAAAGTTGCAGTAACAATTAAATATAAAATAAATAATGAAGAAAAATCAATTTTGATATCTAAGTTAAAAGTAAAGGAAATTTATAATGGTGAAGAATAACATTGTAAAATCAGAGAAAGGAATAACATTATTATCATTAATAACATATATTATTATTTTACTAATAGTAGTAGGAATATTAGGAACAATATCTACCTTTTTTTATAATAATATAGATATTATAAAAAATTCTGCAAAATTCAGTGCTGAATTTGACAAATTTAATGGCTATTTTGTAAATGATGTAAAAAATAATAAACATGTAGATGTAGATTCTCAAAATAACACTATAATATTTATAGATGGAACCACTTATAAATACAATCCTGATGATGAAGGAATATATAGAGGACAAGTAAAAATAGCATCAAATGTAAAAAGTTTTTCAGCAAGCAAAAAAACAATAACAATAAACAGTGTAGATAAAGAGATAGTTACAATAAATATATTAATTGGAAATTCTACCAAGAATTTAATTAACAAGAGTATTGATTATACATTAAGATATTGGTAAGTTGTTAAATAATTGCGTTTTGGCGTTGTTAAACTTCGCTTCGAAAATCCTCGATGTGCAGAAAGCACACCTCCGGTTTTCTTGCTTGTTTGCCTAGCCAAAAGCACAATTCTTTAACAACTAGGAATAAGCCATAAGGAAGGAAAGAGATTGAAAATGGATAACAAAAGAACACAACCTATTGGAATTGAACTTGTAAAAAGAGGTGTAGTAACAGAAGATGATATAAATAAAGCATTAGATTACCAAACAATGCATCCTCAAAAGAAAATAGGTGATATTTTATATGAGTTAAATGTATGTGACCCTAATATATTAATTAATGCTATAGGAGATATATTAGGAGAAAAATCAATTTTACTTTCAACAGACAATATTAAAATAAATGTTATAGATTATATATCATTAGATACAGCAAAAGCAAATAAAGCAATTCCATTTGAAATAGATTCAGGAAAAATAAAAGTATGTTTTGCAGAAACAACAAATCAAAAAGCAATTGAATCTATGAGATTACTTTTCCTAAATAAAGGTTTAGTAATGGAAAAGTATATAACATTTAGTAAAATTATTAAAGACATTTTAGAATCATTAGAGGCAAATTCTGAAGATGATATAGATGTTAATACAGATATTTCTGGACTTTTAGACTCAATAATAAAAACTGCAATGGAAAAAAGAGCAAGTGATATTCATATAGAGCCTTTAGAAGATTCGATTAGAGTAAGATATAGAATAGATGGAAATCTAATGACTGCAGTTACATTAGAAAAAGATAAACAAGCACAATTAATTGGTAGAATAAAAGCAATTTCAAATATGCACCAAGAAAAACAAGAATCTCAAGATGGTAGAATTATAATGTATCCTGAATACAATATTCGTGTATCATCACAAAAAAACATATATGGAGAAAAATTTGTTCTAAGACTTTTAAAGAAAAATTTAGATGTTAAGCAATTATTTGAATTAGGATTTCCAAATGACCCAGCACTTGTTAAAGATTGCTTTAATAAAAGAAATAGCATAGTATTAATTGCAGCTCCAACAGGTGAAGGAAAAACTACAACTTTATATAGTATTATAGATTTGTTAAATAGACCAGAAATTAATGTAACTACAATAGAAGATCCTGTTGAAATAAGAATACCAGGATTAAACCAAATAGAAATAGATGCAAAAACTTCTTTTTCTAATTCATTAAGAACTGTTTTAAGACAAGATCCAGATGTTATTTTAGTAGGGGAAATAAGAGATAGAGAAACTGCAGAAATAGCTATGCAAGCAGGACAAACTGGACATTATGTTCTATCTACAATTCACACAATAGATAGTATAGAAGTTATTACAAGACTTAGAAAAATAGGAGTTTCTAATTATGATATTGCAAGTACTTTGGCAACATCACTTTCTGAAAGATTAGTAAGAAGAGTATGTAAAGACTGTGCAATAAAGAGAGAATTTACTGAGGAAGAAAAGAACATAATTAGGGGAATTGCTTCTAAATATGGTATTGAATATGATTTTAATGGTAAATATACTTATGATACAGTTGGATGCCCTAAATGTAATAATACAGGCTACTATGGAAGAATTGGTATATTCGAAATATTAAAATTAACAGATAATATAAAAGAAATGATTATTAATAATGATTCAAGCTTAGAAATTAGAAAAGAAGCTATTAAAGAAGGGTATAGGCCACTTGTAATAGATGGATTTAATAAAGTTTTTGATGGTATTACAACATTAAAAGAATTAAATTCTAAATTAGCTATTTTCTAAACATGGAGGAAAAGATGGTAAATATAGATAAAATTTTAAAATCTGCAATAGAAAACGGTGCTTCTGATATACATTTAATATCAGGTATTAAACCTACATTTAGAATTAATGATAAATTAATTCCATATGAGGATGAAACAGAATTATCTAAAGAAGATATGTTTGAAATATATGATTATTTTATAAGAGGAAATTTAGGAAAAGATACAGAATTTAAAGAAAGCAAAAATCTAGATTCTTCATATGAATTTGAAAAAACAAATTTTAGAATAAACATTTCAGAGGCAGGGGCAGTTCCAGTTTTTACATTAAAAATAATAAATAATACTTTACCAAATTTTGAAGAATTAAGAATACCTGATGTGATAAAAAAATTGGTTATAAATAAAGGACTTATATTAGTAACAGGAAAAGCAAATTCAGGTAAAACTACTACTATTAATTCTATAATAGATGAAATTAATAGTAATCAGAGTAAAAAAATTATAACATTAGAAAATACAATTGAATATAAGCATAAAAACAAAAAATCAATTGTAATACAAAAAGAAGTAGGACAAGGTCAAGATGTGTTATCATATAGTCAAGGTGCAATAAATGCATTAAAAGAAGACTGTGATGTATTAGTAATAAGCCAAATAAAAGATAAAGATACAATGAATGCAGTAATTGAAACAGCAGAAGCTGGTAAATTAGTAATAGCAAGTTTAAATACAAGGTCTTGTGTAGAAACAATAGATAGAATATTAAGCTTTTACAAATTAGAAGAACAAGAAAATGTTAAATTTTTAATATCAGCATTATTAAAACTTGTAATCTCACAAAGATTAATAACAGGTAAAGATGAAAAAGTAACATTACTTCCAGAAATTATGGTAGTGGATAATGCAATTGCTTCTTTAATTAGAAAGGATAAAATAAATATTACTGAATATGAAGAAACTATGCAAAATTCTTTTGCAAAGGGAAGTAGAAATTTAATAACTTCTATTGCAGAATTGTTTTTAGATGATGTTATTACACTAGAACAAGCAAAAAGTCAAATAAGAGAAAAAGATATAGAAACTTTAAATAGAACAATAATGGAATTAAAAATAAAAAATAAATAGATAGGAGGAAGAAATGCCCGAATATTTATATAAAGCAATCACAAAAGAAGGCGTAATTGTAAAGAACAAAGTTGAATGTGATAATAAGCAAAATTTAATAAAAAAATTAAAAAATGGCGATTTACTTCCAATAGATATTGTTCAAGTAGGATATGGAAGAGGAAGAACTAATGGATTTAGTAGAAGGAATGGAATAGATATAGACGAGGTAATGCAAAACGAAAATTCTTCTACTATTAATCAAGGAAAAACAAAAACTAAAACAAAAGTAAATATTACTTTATCAAAACGTGAAAGAGTAACAAATAAAGACATATTGGTATTTACTCAAGACTTTTATTTGTTAAAAAAAGCAGATTTTAATAATATACATGCACTTTCAACTATAATAGATAATACAGAAAATACAACATTTAAGTCAATTTTGCAAGATGTATTAACAGGAGTAGAAAATGGAGATTATATATATAAAACATTGGAATATTATTCAGACATATTTCCATATATATATATAAATATGATAAAAGTAGGAGAACTTTCAGATTCATTAGTTCCTTCATTAGAACAGGCAATAAAGTATTTGGAATCTAACACAAATACTATGAGAAAACTAAAAGGAATATTAATTCCAAATATAATTCAATTTGTTGCTTTACTTGTATTACTATTTGTAGGATGTTTATATACAATACCAACAATACAAAGTGTATATGAAGAGGTAGGAACTAAAGATAAGTTACCTACAATTACAATAGCATTTTCAAATGCAATACAATGGATTGCAAATAATTGGTATATTCTAGTAGGAATAATCATTATTATAATTGGTGCAATTGTTTGGTATGTACGTACTCCAAAAGGAAAATACAAATTTGATAAATTTAAATATACTATGCCTATATTTGGAAAATTATTTTATTCTTTAGATTTCTCAAGATTAATGAGAGCAATGTTATTAAATTTACAAAATGGGATGAGAATACAAGAAGCTTTAGATGTAAGTAAAAATGTAGTAAAAAATAATGTTATGAGGTCAATGATTGAAACTTCTATAAATAATATTTTAGATGGTAAATCATGGATAGATCCATTTGAAAAGTCTGGCTTGTCATCTTCAATGGTAATAGAAATGCTAAGGGTTGGTATGCAAACAGATTTATCAGAAATGATGGAAAAGCTAGTAGAATATATGGAAATAGATATAAAGAATATAATGGACAACATAATGGTAGTATTGCCACAATTAATTTACTCAATAATAGGTGTATTATTAATATTTGTAGTTCTTGTAATATTAGTTCCATGTATACAAGTTTATATGAGTAATTTCTTATTCTCAGCTGCAGGATTATAGGTGCTTTGGGGGACGTTTCAAAAAAACATCTTTTAGATGTTTTTGGGGACAGGTCTCCCAAGCATCTTTTTTTGCTGTTACTTTTTCTACAAATGGATTAAAGCATTTTATCTATTTTATCTATTGCAGTTTTTGTATTTATAATGTAGAATGTGTGTAGAGGAGATAAGAAGATGAAAATTGGAATAGATTTAGGCGGAAGCCACATCGCAATAGGCTTAGTTGATGATAATTCTGAAATTGTAGAAAAAAGAACATATTATATTAGTGAAAAAAAGAATCAACCTATAGAGGATTATATTGTAGATAGTATTGTTAAAGGAATAAATGAAATATTAGATAGTAGCTCTTTAAAAATAAAAGATATAACTCAAATAGGAATTGCAGCACCAGGAAGTCCAAAAGATGGACATATAAAAAATGCTGTGAATTTAGGAATAGAAGATTTTAATATAGCACAAGAATTAAATAAAAAACTTTCTAAAAATCAAGATATACCAATAAAAGTAATAAATGATGGAAAAAGTGCAGCTTTAGCAGAAAAACAAATCGGTTCATTAAAAGAATTTTCTGATTGCGTTTTTCTATGTATCGGAACAGGAATTGGAGGAGCTTGTTTTATAAACAATGAGTTTTTAAGACCAAAAAGAAATGCGGGTTTTGAATTTGGACATATGATTATAAGAAAAGATGGAGAAATGTGTAATTGTGGAAATAAAGGCTGTTTTGAAGCATATTGCTCAAAAGGAAAATTTAAAAGCAAAATGCAAGAACTATTAAGTATACCAGGTTATATTGGTGCAAAAGATTTAATTATAAAAATAAAAGAAAATTTGTATAATGATGAAGTAAGAACATTATTAGAAGAATATATAGATAATTTGGCAATTGGAATTTCAAATATAATAAATATATTAGAGCCAGAGGCAATAAGTATAGGTGGAAGTATGTCACATTATGAAGAACTTATATTTGGGCGGACTAAAAGAAAAAATATATAGTGGCAAATATTTATTTAATAAACAAAATCCACCACAAATATTTTCAGCAAAAGCTGGTAATGATGCAGGAATAATAGGTGCTA
>CALXJR010000028.1 GCA_944388675.1 uncultured Clostridia bacterium | reverse complement strand
AATTACCTCTGGATCCATATACATTTCACCATAAGATATTCCTTGTGCTTCAAGTTCAGACATTCTATTTTGAATTTGTGCATTAATATCAGAAATTCTATTTGCTTTATCTTCTGCAAGACTTAATTGATTTTCTAAATCATTTAAAACACCTGTTAATTCATCAGATAATGTTGTCATTTCATTGTCCAATCTTTGAATTTCTGGATCTAATCCCATTTCTCCATATGAAAGTCCTTGTCCTTCTAATTCTGACATTCTAGAATTATATTCTTCTCTTAGACTATCGATTTTGCTCATATATTCATTTCTTGTTTTTTCCATTTGTTCTCTTATCTCATTAATTTTATCTTCCATTAAAAAGTTCCCCTTTCAAAACTATTTAACACTATAGTTTATTATAACATATTACCAAGAAAATTTCAACCAATTATGTATACTTACTCTATCTTATTTTAATTATACATTTATTTTACATTAATCTCCATAATTTAACAAAAATGTAATATTTTTTTAACATTTTGTAATAATTATATAATTTAATGCTCTATCTGACATCTTTTCATACTTTAGTTTTTTATCTGAAATTTTCTTTCCTTCTAATTCTGGTAAAATACCATAATTTGCATTCATTGGTTGAAATTTATCATTTGGAGTTGATATATATTTACTTAAAGCACCAATCATAGTATATTCTGAAAAAGATATTAAATCTTTATTTAAAATTTGCATAGATGCATTTATTCCTGCAACTAAACCAGATGAAATTGATTCCACATACCCTTCAACTCCTGTTATTTGACCTGCAAAATACATATTATTATTTTTTAACATTCTATAATGATTATCTAAAAGTTTTGTAGAATTTATGAAAGTATTTCTATGCATTACTCCATATTTTGCAAATTCTGCATTTTCTAAGCCTGGTATCATTCTAAATACACGTTTTTGTTCTCCATATTTTAAATTTGTTTGAAATCCTACTATATTATAAATTGTTGCATCTTTATTATCTTGTCTAAGTTGAACTAATGCATATGGTCTATACCCAGTTCTTGGATCTGTAAATCCCATAGGTTTTAACGGACCATATCTTAAAGTATCTATTCCTCTTTTTGCCATAACTTCCACTGGCATACAACCTTCAAAAATTTCTCTTTTTTCAAACTCATGAAGTTCTACAACTTGGGCATTAACAAGTTCATTCCAAAACTTTTCATATTCTTCTTTATTCATTGGTAAATTTATATAACTTTTTTCTTGATTATGCCTTTTTTTCTTCCATTCATCTACATCTTCATCTTTTTTTCTTTCTTGTTCATATCTATTTCCAAAAAAAGCTATATTCATATTAATACTATCTTTATAAACAATTGGTGCTGCTGCATCATAAAAATGTAAATCATTTTCTCCTGTTAATTCTTGAATTTCTTCTGACAAACTATCTGAAGAAAGTGGACCTGTAGCAATAATTACAATTCCTTTTTGAGCTAAATCCATTAAACTTATTTCTTTATTTTTTCCTACTTCTTTTCTTATAATTGTTATATTTGGATTTTCTTCTATATTCTTAGTAACTTTTTTAGAAAATTCTTCTCTATCAACTGCTAAGGCTTGCCCTGCAGGAACTGCAGTTTCATCAGCAATTTTTATTAAAAGTGAATCAAGCAGTCTTAATTCTTCTTTTAAAAGACCACATGCATTTGTATGTAAGTTAGATTTAAATGAATTACTACAAACAATTTCTGCTAAATCCTTATTTGAATGTGCAGGTGAAAATTTTTCTGGTTTCATTTCATATAAATCTACTTTTATTCCACGTTTAGCAATTTGATATGCAGCTTCACAGCCTGCTAATCCTCCACCTATTATACTAACTTTTTTGTCCATTTTTTCTCCAATCCTATTTTATATTGAAAAATATATAATTTTTCTTTATTTCACAGTAATTAATTAGATAATATAAAATATTATTCAAATAAATTCATAATATCTTCTTTAGAAAGTTTACTAATAAATGTTTCATTTGTAGAAATCATATTATCTATTAAAGCTTCTTTACGTTTTTGTAAATCATATATTTTTTCTTCTATAGAATTTTTAGTAATTAATTTATAAACTTGTACATTTCTCTTTTGACCAATTCTATAAGTTCTATCTGTTGCTTGATTTTCAGCAGATAAATTCCACCAAGGGTCATAGTGTATTACCATATCTGCTCCTATTAAATTTAATCCTGTTCCACCTGCTTTTAATGATATTAAGAATAATTTAATATCTGGATTATTATTAAATTCATCAACTAAATTAATTCTATCAGACACTTTAGTTTGACCTGTTAATTTTAAATAGCTAATATCTTCTTTTTTAAGCTCTTTTTCTATTATTTCAAACATTGCCGTATAACCAGAAAATAATAATATTTTATGACCTGATTGAATTGCATCTTTTATTATTTCTATACATTGATTTAATTTTCCGCTTCCACCTTTATAATTTTCTATAAACAATCCTGGATGGCAACAAATTTGTCTTAATCTTGTAAGTAATGCTAAGATTTTTATTTGACTCTTTTCTATACCATTTTCTTTTATTTCTTCCATTGCATTTTTTCTTGCTTGTGATAAATATGATAAATATATTTCTTGTTGTTCTTCTACCATTTGGCTGTTTAGAACAGTTATCATTTTATCTGGAAGTTCTGTTAAAACCTCACCTTTTATTCTTCTTAATATAAATGGTTCAATTAATTTTCTTAACTTTTGAATTGCTTCTTCATCATTATCTCTAACTATTGGTGTTTCATATAATTCTTTGAATTTTCTATAACCAAATAAATAACCTGGCATTATGAAATCAAAAATTGACCATAGCTCTGATAATGAATTTTCTATTGGTGTTCCTGTTAATGCAAATCTTGTTTCAGCTATTATACTTTTAATTGCTTTTGCATTTTGAGTATTGTTATTTTTTATGTATTGAGCTTCATCTGCAATTATGTATTTAAACCCATAATTATATTTTTTATATTCTTCTAAATCTCTTTTTAATAATTCATATGATGTTATTGCAATATTATAATTTGGTATACTTTCAATTGCTTTTTGCCTTTCTTCAAGAGAACCATGTATTACAATTGATGATACATTAGTAGTAAATTTTTCTATTTCATTTTGCCAATTTAAACAAAGTGAACTAGGGCAAACAACTAAGATTGGCTTACTATTTTTTTTATTTTTTTCTAAGTATGAACATACAACACATAATAATTGAACAGTTTTACCAAGTCCCATATCATCTGCTAATATTCCACCAAGGCCGTAGTAATCTAACATTTCTAACCATTGAACACCAACTTTTTGATATTGCCTTAAATTAGCATTTAAATTTTTTGGTACTTCAAAATTATTTTCTAATTGCTTAACATCTATGTCTTGTATTAATTTTTTGTAGTTATCATCTTTTGTAACATGTATAAATGAATTTTTTTCTAAAATTTTATCTAAATATAATGCCCTATACATTGGAAGTTTTAAAGAATTACCTTTAATAGAACTATAATCCACATCTATATCTTCTGTAATGCTATCAATAAATTTAATAGTATCATTATCTTCTAAGTTTATAAAACTCCCATTTTTTAATCTATGATATTTCTTTTTTAGCTTGTATTTTTTCATTATTTCCTGTAATTCTGCAGGATCAAAATTTAAGTTAGAAAAATCTATATCTAATAAATTATTTTCTATTCTTACACCTAAACTTATATTAGAAGTAGACTTTATCTCTTTTTCTTTAAAATTATCTGTGGCAAGTACTTCAAAGTTTTTCATATATGAATTTATATCATTTGTTAAAAATTCATATATTTTATCTTCATTTGCTAAAACCAATCTATTGTTTTTTTGGTCAAGCATAAATCCACTTTTTACGAACATATCTAATAACTTGCTTTCTTTTATTGTATTTCTAGAAAGTAATTCTGGATGTGGTACATTTTCTAATGGATTTATTGTAACATCATCATATATAAATCTTATATCTGCTAATATGTAATTTTGCGAGCTGTAGTCTAAATATAATTTTGCATATAGCTCTGGTGGTATGTATTTTTTTATCTTTTTATACTGTTCTTCATCTATTTTTAATGTATTTTTTATGTTTGGCTCAACAATTGAAAAGAATGAAGATAATTGTGATTTTGGTATAATTATCTCTTTTGTAAAGTTTTTTCTAAATATTTCTAATAATTTTATTACAGTATTTCTATATTTTTTAGAGCATTTGTAAAAATTATTTCCAATTAGTAGATATGTATATTTTCTTCCATTATATATTGTATAAGAATATATGTCTAAGTTGGTTGTTATTTTGTATTCTTTTAGATTAAGTTCCTCTAAGTTAAAGTTAATTTCTGGCTCTGATGGTACAACATGTACTTCATCTGTAGAATATTGATTTTCAAACACTATTGTTCGTTTTTCTAATACATCAAATAACTCATCTAAGCCTGTATTTGAAATTAATATTGAGTCTTCTCCAAGTCTTTTTGTGTAATAATCATAGCCTGTTGATGATTCATTTGCATATTTTATTATTTCTGCATATTTTAGTATAAAATCTAGTAATTTTCTATCTTCTTTTGCAAACATGTCTGGTGTATGAACAAATTCTAATTTTGCACCATATTTATATTTTTCCCCATTTAAAAACCTATCATAAAATTCTGGTAAAGATTTTACTTTGTAAAATTGTTTTTCTCCTATTTTTATTTCTAATTTTAAAGAATTATTAAATTTGCTAGATATGATTTTGGGTTCTATATGAATAGTTCCATCAATTGTTTTTTTCTTATTGTTGGCATCTTCGTCAATCTCTGCTAGACTATAGAATTCTTTTACTAGTTGATTAAATACTCTGTAGTTTTCCATGTTATCTTCTTTTTCTGGAATTTGCATTTTGGTTTCTTCTTGATTTCCAGTAAATATTTTTACATATTCTGGATTGCTAATAAATTCTTTTAATGCAGATATTATGTGCTTACAAGCACAATAACTTGTCTTGTATTCATCACAAATACAAGACAAGTTTTCTACTTCTCCTTCTGCTACTTTTATATATACAGTATATTTACTGTTTTTATTTTCTTCATCAATATCTTTTATTGTTGCATGTATCTCAAAATTTTCTTTATCATCATATGTAACTTTTGTTATATTTACTTCATGATTTTCTACAATTTTGTCTGCTTCTTTCACAGTTTCGTCATTTGCTTGGCTTATTAAATCTTCATATATTTTGCTATATAATACGCTCTTTTCCATACAACATTCTCCCTATTTACTGATAACCTATTATACAACATTTTATGACATTTAGCAATCATGGTTTTGAATTTTTTTACTAAAAAATCAGTCCTATTTATTCGGACTGATTTCTTTTTCTAGTTTTTTTAGTTGTTGTTTTGGTTGTTTTCTTTCTTGTAGTCTTTTTCTCTGGCTTAATTTCTTCTGGTGTCCATGTTTCTCCCACTTTTGGTTTATTCCAAGATATATAATTACAAGATTTAGGGTTATTCTCACAAATATAATAGCTTTTTCCTCTTTTAGACTTTCTTATTTGGACTTTTCCACCACATACAGGGCAAGGAACATCTATTGTTACAACAAATGGTTTTACATTTTTACATTCTGGATATCCTGGGCATGCTAAGAATTTACCATATCTACCAATCTTAACAACCATGTTTCTTCCACATTTTTCACACTTAACATCTGTAACTTCATCCTCTAATTTTACATGTTCTAGTTCTTTATCTACTTTTTCAACTTCTTGTTCAAATTGTGGATAAAAATCTCTTAATACTTGTTTCCATTCTTCTTTGCCTGATGCAACATTATCGAATTCATTTTCCACTTTGGCAGTAAATTCTACATTTACTACATCAGCAAAGTTTTCTGTTAATAATTTATTTACAACCTCTCCTAACTCTGTTGGAACTAATTGTTTTTTATCTTTTTCAACATATCTTCTTTCTAATATTGTTGTTATTATTGGAGAATAAGTACTAGGTCTTCCTATGCCTTTTGCTTCTAACTCTTTTACTAAACTTGCTTCTGTATATCTTGCAGGTGGTTCTGTAAAGCTTTGTTTTGGATTTAGCTTTTTCTTTTTTACCTCTTGACCTGCTACTAACATTGGAAGTATTACATCTTCTTCATCATTTTGATTTGAATCTGTACTTTCTACATATAAAACCATAAATCCTTTAAATTTTAAATTTTGACCACTTGCCTTAAAATTATAGCTATTTACATCAATGTCAACATTTATTGTGTCAAATACTGCAGATGACATTTGACTTGCTAAAAATCTATTATATATTAATCTATATAATTTATATTGATCTGGTGTAAGAGAATCTCTTATGCTTTCTGGTGATATATTAATATAAGTAGGTCTAATAGCTTCGTGTGCATCTTGTGCCTCACTACTTTTTTTATAATATCTATTTTCATAATATGAACTACCATAAGTTTTTGTAATTACCTCTTTTGCAACGGCTCTTGCTTCTTCCGAAATTCTTGTTGAGTCTGTTCTCATATATGTGATTAGACCCACTGTACCTTTTTCTGGAATCTTTACACCTTCATATAATCCTTGTGCAACAGACATTGTCTTTTTTAGAGAAAATCCTAATTTTCTTGAAGCTTCCTGTTGCATTGTACTTGTTGTAAATGGTGGTGCAGGAGTTCTTTTCTTTTCTCCAAGCTTTACATTTGTAACAATATATTTTCCATTTTCTATGTTTTTTAAAATTTCATCTACTTCTTCTTTTTTGTGTAAGTCTATTTTCTTTCCTTCTTTACCATAGAATTTTGCTTCAAATTCTTTATTAGAATTTTCATCCAATAATTCTGCATAAATGTTCCAATATTCTTCTGGTATAAAATTTCTTATTTCATTTTCTCTATCAACAATTAGTTTTACTGCAACAGATTGCACTCTTCCTGCAGATAGACCTGGCTTTACTTTTTTCCATAAAAGTGGACTAATCTTATAACCAACTATTCTATCTAGAACACGTCTTGCTTGCTGAGCATTTGTTAAATTCATATCTATTTTTCTTGGTTTCTTCATGGATTCTTTAACAGTTTCTTTTGTTATTTCATTAAATGTTACTCTACAAACACTATCTTCAGGAATTCCTAAAATATATGCTAAATGCCAAGCAATTGCCTCTCCTTCACGGTCAGGGTCGGTTGCAAGGTAGACTTGTTTTGCATTTTTAGCATCTTTTTTTAATTCTTTTATTAGATTTCCTTTTCCTCTAATATTTATATATTCTGGTTCAAAATCATGTTCAATATCTACACCCATTTTCGACTTTGGTAAATCTCTTATATGTCCCATAGATGCAACTACTTTGGTATTTCCACCTAAAAATCTTTTTATTGTATTTGCCTTTGCAGGTGATTCAACAATAATTAATTTATCTGACATAATTTTCTCCTTATTCTTAGTTTAATATTTTGCTTTTATATTCTAGCCTATATTTATCCATTTTGCAAGTTTTATAGTAAAAATATATAAAACTACTCATATTTTGAGTAGTTATTACTTTATATTATAGATTAATTCTGGTGCTTTATGCAAATCTGATAAAATATCATTTATTGTAACTGGTGTTACTTTATTTTTTACAAATATTTTTAGCAATTTATCTATTAATTGTTCATTATCTGATAATTCCTTTGCTGTTGATTTTTCTTTTACTCTACTAATTCCTTTTCTTTCTTCTTTAACAATTTCTATCCCATACTTTTTTGCATTTCTTGTTTTATAATACTTTAAATGAATTTTATAATTTCTTTTTCCAGATTCTAAATCTTGACCATCTATTGTAGTCTCTCCATACAATTTTCTTACATTTAACATAAATTTTGCCTCCTTAGATTTTTATAATATCATTAGGAAGATGTTAAGGCAAGTATATTCGTATGTCTTGTTTCGACAAATTCCGACATTTAAAAGTTTACTTGATAGCTTTTTTTATTTCTTCATATATATTATCTGCAACATTATTTTTGGCAACCATTTTTGCTTTATTTCCCATTTCTGCAAGATTTTGTTTATCTGATATAAGTTCTTTAATCATATTATCTAATTTAATATATGTTAAATCTTTATCTAATATAATTTTGGCTGCACCAACTTTTTCTAGCACTCTTGCATTATATTCTTGATGGTTTTCTGTAGCAAATGGAAATGGGATAAAAATTGCAGGTTTGCCCAAAGTAGAAATTTCGGTAATTGTCATTGCTCCACTTCTAGATACTATTAAATTAGATACTTCCATTACTTCCTGCATATTATAAATATATGGTAATATTTTTGTATTTTTAATATTATCTATATTTATATTTTTTTCTTTTAATTCATTTTTTACATCATCAAAATTACCTTTTCCAACAGCCCAAACTATCTGATAATTATTATTTAAATTATTTGATATAATTCCTATTAAAGCTTCATTTATACTTCTTGCACCCTGACTTCCTCCAAAGAATAGAACTAATGGTAAATCATTTGTGATCTTTAAATCATTTTTTATTCTAATTACATCTTGTTTTGTTATTCTAGTTTCTGTAATCTTAGAAGGTGTTCCTGTTACAATCACATCTTTTGCTTTTGGAAGTCTTTGTTTTGCGTCTTCAAAGCCAAGCAAAACCTTTTTGGCTTTTTTAGATAATATTTTTATAGCAACTCCTGGATACGCATTACTTTCATGTAAAACAATTGGAATATTTAATTTTTGTGCAGCTTTTCCAACAGACACACAAATATAACCACCTGTTCCAAACATAACATCAGGTTTAAATTCTTCTAATATTTTTTTTGCTTGACCAACTGATTTTATTGTTTTATATAATCTTTTTAAATTATCAAAATTTATTTTTCTATTAATTCCATAAGCATCTATATGTTTTAACTCATAGCCTGCTCTTGGTACTAAATCGTTTTCCAGCCCTCTATCTGTTCCTATGAATAGAATTTTAGAATCTGGTTCTTTTTCCATTATTTTATTTGCTATAGCAATCCCTGGATTAATATGTCCTCCAGTGCCTGCAGCAGCAATTACAACTCTCATTGTTCCTCCTTTTTACCTATTTAAGATGGTTATCTTTAGGTGAATTCATAACTAGGCTGTTTTTGGAAGGTGTCCCCAAAAACACCTTACACTTTTGAACCTGCTCTTGAGACATTCAGCAAGATTCCTACCGATGTCAGCAATATTACTAAAGCTGTTCCACCATAACTAAAGAATGGAAGTGCCATTCCTGTTGTTGGAATTGATGCTGTTACAACCGCAATGTTTATTATTGCTTGAACTGCAACAAGTGTAGTAACACCTACTGCAAGTAAGCTTCCAAACATATCTGGAGCCTTCATAGCTATTACTATTCCTCTCCAAACAAATATACCAAATAAAGCAATTATTGCAACACATCCAACAAATCCTAATTCTTCTGCTACTATTGCAAATATAAAGTCGTTTTGAGGTTCTGGTATGTACAAATATTTTTGTTTACTGTTTCCGAGTCCTACTCCAAATAGTCCTCCAGAGCCTATTGCATACAAGCTTTGCACCATTTGATATCCCGTTCCTGTAGCATCTGACCATGGGTCAAAAAATGTCATTATTCTATCTAGTCTAAACGAACTTGATTCACTCGTTTGACCTTTAATTAGCATTATTGCTATTCCTAATACTCCAATTAAACCGGCCCCTATAAAGTACATTAGCCTACAACCAGCCATAAGCATCATTACTGATGATACAGCTATAATTACTAGACATACACTTAAATGGTTTTGAACTAGATATAGTATTGCAACAGGAGGAAGTAAGAAACATATTGGTTTTACAAATCCTCTCCAAAAATCTTTTAATTCACTTTTATGATCTGATAAATATCCTGCATAGAAAATTATTAGTCCAATTTTTGTAATCTCAGATGGTTGAAATTGTCCAATTCCAGGTATTCCAATCCATCTAGTAGCTCCATTTACTTCTATTCCTAATTTTGGAATCAAAACTAAAAGTAAAACTAAAACTGATACAGCATATACAAACCAATAATATTTTTTATAAAATCTATAATCAATTTTTGATATAAATAGCATTAGTGCAATTCCTATAATTGCAAAAATAAATTGCCTTAAAAAATAGTCATAACTTTTACCTGTTTTAGATAATGCAGATGGAGCACTTGCAGATAATACCATTACTAGTCCTAAGGATAATAGTATTAAAACTGTAATAAATAATATATAGTCCATTCTATTATTTAGGAATTTAGAAAATCTTTTAACTTTCTTTTTTTGATTGTTATTTTGCATTTGTTCTTCCTTTCTAATTGCTTAAGTAAAAAGTATTATCTAAATTGCAATCAATCCAACCATGCAAGCAATTAACGTTATAATACTAAATACTGAAACAATTGTATTTTCATTCCATCCACATAATTCAAAGTGATGATGTAATGGAGCCATTTTAAATACTCTTTTTCCTGTTCTTTTGTAATGTGTCACTTGTATTATATCAGATAATGTTTCAAGTACTGGAATTATAGCAATTATTATTAATAGTATTGGCATTTTTAAATATATTGCCATTACAGATACAGCTCCCCCTAATAAAAGTGAACCTGTATCTCCCATAAATATTTTAGCAGGATGTAAGTTGAATAATAAAAATGCTAAACATATTCCTATTAAACTTGCACCAAATATTGTAACTTCTTTAACATTTAATATAATTCCAATTACAGTTAGACAAGTTAAAATAATAGTCGTAACTGATGTACTTAGTCCGTCTATTCCATCTGTTAAATTAATTGCATTTGTTGTTGCAAGCATAACTAAGATTGTAAAAGGAATATATATCCAAATTGGTAATGTTATTGTTGTTTTTGCAAATGGAATTATTATATCTGTTCCAATTTTCATAACATTTGTTAAATACACTGTAAAAATTGTTGCAATTATTAAAAGTCCTAACATTTTGTATCTAGGCTTTAACCCTTCTGTGTTATTTAATACAAGTTTTTTAAAATCATCTATAAATCCAATTAGTCCAAATCCAACAGTTGCTAAAAGTATTGGTACAAAGTTATCTGCAACTGCTCTTTCCTCTTGTGATTCTGATGTAGAATAATTATAAAATAAGAATCCACCCATTATTAATAATGCTATTATCATTATTATTCCACCCATTGTAGGTGTTCCTTGTTTTTTTAAATGTGATTTTGGCCCATCATCTCTTTCGTTTTGGCCTATCTTTTTCCTTCTTAATATTGGTATAACAATTAATGCTATTATAAAAGCTATAGCAAATGCTAATCCTAGTATTTTTATTTGGTATGCCATATTTTCCTCCTAATTTATATTTCTCCTTTTAGTATTTGATTTACTATAACTCTTTCGTCAAAAGGATATTTTACTCCATTTATTTCTTGATATGGTTCATGGCCTTTTCCTGCTAGAACTATTATATCTTTTTTGCTTGCCATATTTATAGCATATTTTATTGCCTCTATTCTATCTACTATAGTAATATATTTTCCTTTTGTTTTCTTTATGCCTTCTTCAATTTGTTTTACTATTTCTTCTGGATTTTCAGTTCTTGGATTATCTGAAGTAATTATAGTAAAATCTGCAATTTTTCCTGAAATTTCACCCATAATTGGCCTTTTAGTTGTGTCTCTATCTCCTCCACAGCCAAATACAGAAATTACTCTTCCTCTTGTATATGATTTAACTGCATTTAAAATATTTTCTAAGCTTTCTGGAGAATGAGCATAGTCTATCATTATAGTAAGGTCTTTATCATTATTTACAAGCTCAGATCTACCAGGAACACGTACTTCTAATAATGCTTCTTTTATATTTTCTGGAGAGCATCCCATTCTTTCTGCAACACATATTGCAGCTAAGCTATTGTATACACTGAATCTTCCTGGTATTCCAACTTTAACTCTTTCATTTCTATCTCCTAATTTTACTTTAAAGTCTACATATGAATTTGTTATTGTTATATCTTTAGCAAGTAAATTACAGCTATTATCAATTCCATAAGTTTTTATATCACATTCTGGAACTAATTTTGGAACTTTGCAAACATGTAAATCATCTACATTTATAAAACCATGTTTACACATTTTAAATAATTTTAATTTTGAATTAAAGTAATCTTCCATATTTGGATGTTCTTTTGGGCTAATATGATCTTCTGAAAAGTTTGTAAATACAGCCATATCAAAATTGCACCCTGCTACCCTATCTAGTTTTAAGCTTTGTGAAGATACTTCCATTACAACTGCTTTACAACCATCTTCTACCATTTGAGCAAAAATTTGTTGTAATTCTATACTATCAGGTGTAGTTCTATCACTATCTTTTAACTTTTTTTCACCACTATAAACAGCAATTGTTCCTATTAATCCAGTCTTTATACCTTGTTTT
This sequence comes from uncultured Clostridia bacterium, assembly GCA_944388675.1. Classification (GTDB taxonomy): domain Bacteria; phylum Bacillota; class Clostridia; order TANB77; family CAG-508; genus CAG-245. Next base: position 3,322 of record CALXJR010000028.1, on the reverse strand, counting down.
TGTAAAATTTCTTTTATCATATATGTAGTTGTAGTTTTTCCTTTTGTTCCTGTAACTCCTATTAATGTAAATTTTCTTGATGGATTGTCATAATAGTTACATGCACAAATTGCCATTGCATATCTAGCATTTGGTACAACTAATAATGTTATATCATTAGGAATTTGTAAAGCTTTTAAATCAGTTTCTTCATCTACTAATATAACCTTTGCACCATTTTCTATTGCATTTGGAATATAAGCTGTTCCATCTGTAGTAAACCCTTTTATTGCAAAAAACATACTCCCTTCTTTAACTTTTCTAGAATCATTTTCTATAGAGGTTATTTCTCTATCAACTTCTCCTTTTGCTTTGATTCCGTCTAATCCTACTAAAATCTCCTTTAATTTCATTTTTATACCTTTCCTTCCTAGGCTATTGCCGGTTAATACTTTTGGCATATAGCAATTGCTAATCTTGCCAATTTTACATTTAATATTATAAACTTAAAAATTTATTTTGTATAGACCTATGTCAATTTTTATTAAATTTTCTACTACTATTTGTATTCTTTTCTTTCCTCTTTTATACTTTAATTTTCCACAGAGCTGTGTGTAAGCGTAAAATTATTATAAATATACATACTTTTTCTAACCTGTCCCCAAAAACACCCAAGAGGAAAGTTCCTCTTGGGCGAGATTCTTCAATTATCATCATTTACTGTATCACAATATTTGCATCTATATATTTTTTTATCCTTATCTGTTAAAACAAAAATATTATCTAATTCTTGTTCTGTAGATGTTATGCATCTTGGATTTTTACATTTTATTATATTTACTATTTCTTTTGGTAGTTCTACATGGTATTTTTCTATTATTTTGTCATCTTTAATTATATTAATTGTAATGTTTGGATCTATGTAGCCTAATATGTCTAGGTTTAAATCTATGCTTCTGTTTATTTTTATTATGTCTTTTCTTCCCATTTTGTTACTTCTTGCATTTGTTATTATTGCTACTGAACAATCTAATTTATCTAGCTCTAATGCTTTATATATTTCCATTCCTTTTTTAGATTGTATGTGGTCTATTACTATTCCATTTTCTATACTATCTATATTCATTTTTTACTTTTCCTCCACTATTTTATTTCTAACAATTTTAATATTAGTGCCATTCGTATATATTTGCCATACATTGCTTGTTTAAAGTAACAAGCTCTAGGGTCATCATCTACTTCTGTTGATATTTCATTTACTCTTGGAAGTGGATGCATTATACAAAGGTCTTTTTTTGCTTTTTCTAATTTATTTTTTGTTAAAATATAGTGGTCTTTTAGTCTTAAATATTCTTCTTCATTAAAGAATCTTTCTTTTTGTACTCTTGTCATATAAAGTATATCTAGCTTGTCCATGTATTCTTCAATGTCGTCTGTTTCGATATATTCTATGTTATTTTTTTCTAATACTTCTTCTTTAATATATTCTGGAATTCCTAGTTCTTTTAGTGATATTAAAACAAATTTTACATTTTTATATCTTGACATAGCGGTTATTAATGAATGGATTGTTCTTCCAAATTTTAAGTCTCCACATAATCCAATTGTTAGATTATCTAATCTGTTTTTTTCACATGATATTGTTAAAAGGTCTGTTAATGTTTGTGTAGGATGGTTGTGTCCTCCGTCTCCTGCATTAATTATTGGAACTGTAGATTTTAAAGATGCTACAAGTGGTGCTCCTTCTTTTGGATGCCTCATTGCTATTATGTCGCTATAACATCCCACAACTCTTATAGTGTCTGATACACTTTCTCCTTTTGAAGTAGAGCTAGATGAACCAGAAGAAAATCCAATTACATTTCCTCCAAGTTCCATCATAGCTGATTCAAAACTAAGCCTTGTCCTTGTACTTGGTTCAAAAAATAATGTTGCAAGTTTTTTGTGTTTACATTTGTCCCAGTAATTTTCTGGGTGACTCATTATATCTTTTGCCTTAGCTATTAATTCATCTATTTCTTCGACTGATAAATCTTTTATATCTATTAAATTTTTCATTTTATCCCCTTTTACAAATATTTTTAACTAATTCTTCCATTTGCTTTTCTGTTTCTTCAGTCATTCTTGTTTTTATAGTTACCATTGGTTCTACTATTTCTATATTTTTCATTTCACTAAATAAATCCTTCATTAATTTTCCTGAAGCTGGTGCCCAAGAACCATTTTGTATAATTGCTACTTTTCTATTTTGATAATTTTTATGTTTTAGGCGTCTTAAGAATTTTTCTGTGTCTGGGAATAAACTCATATCATATGTTGGAGATGCCATAATCATTCTATCATATCTAAATGCATCTTCTAAAACTTCTGCCATATCTTCCCTTGCAAGGTTACTTACAACTACTTTTTCTTCTCCATTTTCTTTTAACATTTGTGCAAGTTTTTGAACAGCTTCTTCTGTGTTTCCATGAATTGAATTATATGCAATTAGTATTCCACTATCTTCTGGCTTATAGCTACTCCAAATATCATATTTATTAATATAATATTCTAAATTTTCCTTTAGAATTGGTCCATGTAATGAACATATCATTTTTATGTCTAATGTTGAAGCTTTTTTTAATAATGCTTGTACTTGTGCTCCAAATCTTCCTACTATGTTAAAATAATATCTTCTTGCTTCACAGTCCCAATCATCTTTAACATCAAGTGTTCCAAATTTTCCAAATCCATCTGCAGAGAATAATATTTTTTCTGTTTGCTCATATGTTACCATTACTTCTGGCCAATGTACCATTGGTGCCATAAAGAATTGTAGCTTATGATTTCCTAGATCTATTACTTCTCCTTCTTTTACTATAACTAATTTATCTTTTAAATCTCTATGAATAAATTGAGGAATCATATTGCCTGCTACTTGGCTTACAATTATTTTCATGTTTGGATACATATCTATTAATGCTTCAATTCCTCCTGAATGGTCTGGCTCTAAGTGTGATACTACTAAATAATCCGGCTCTTTTCCATCTAAATCTTTTTTTACATTTTCAAGCCATTCATTAACCATTCTTTTGTCTACTGCATCCATAATTACAATTTTCTCATCATGAATAATATATGAATTATAAGATATTCCATTTGGAAGTACATATTGACTTTCAAACAAGTCTAATGTTTTGTCATCTACACCCACATAGTGTACTCTTTCTGTTACTTTCTCCATAATTATCTCTCCTTACTTTTTTTCTTTGCTTATTATCTCACAATTTTATATTTTTTACAATCTTATTTTATGTCCATATCTTTTTGCGTTTAATTCTTCCTTTAATCTAAAGCATTTCTC
>CALXJR010000027.1 GCA_944388675.1 uncultured Clostridia bacterium | reverse complement strand
GATGATACTCAAATGGGACCAATGATAAATATTCATGCAGCACAAGTAATAGAACAGCAAGTAAATAAAACAATAGAACAAGGTGCAACACTTGTATGTGGTGGAAAAAGAGAAGATGCATATTATTATCCAACAATATTAGATAATGTAACAAAAGATATGGATATTTCAAAAGATATGGAAGTATTTGGACCAGTAATACCAGTAATAGGATTTGACAATGTAGAAGACGCAATTGAAATTGCAAATCAATCATCTTATGGACTATGTGGCTGTGTAATTACAAAAGATTATTCTAGAGGAATAAAAATAGCAAACAGATTAGAATGTGGTGGAGCTGTTGTAAATGGTTCAAGCTTCTTTAGAAGTTTTGAAATGCCATTTGGTGGCTGGAAACACAGTGGAATAGGCAATGAAGGAGTTTCTTCAACACTAGAAGAAATGAGCAGAGTAAAAACAATAGTATTAAAAAATATATTATAAAAAATATTACTACAAACAGGGCAAAACCTGTTTGTAGCTTATGTAAATACATTAATAAAAAAGTTTGACAATGCCAGAAATGTTATTGTTTTCAACTAAATTCATGGCAAAAGAAAGGAATGTGATTTAGAATGTCAACAACAAGATTTATTTTAAATGAAACATCATATTTTGGATATGGTGCAAGAGAAGTTTTGTTAGATGAAATTAAAGGAAGAGGATATAAAAGAGTATTTTTAGTATCAGATAGCTCACTTGTAAAAGCTGGAGTTACAGAAAAAGTTTCATCAATATTAGAAGAAGGAAAAATTAAATATGAATTATATGATGAAGTAAAACCAAATCCAACAATAACAAATGTATTAGATGGTTATAAGAGAAGCAAATGGTTTAGACCAGATGTAATATTAGCCGTAGGTGGTGGCTCTGCAATGGATACAGCAAAAGCTATATCAATATTAATGGAAAATCCAGACAGAGATGATGTTGTATCTTTAAATGGAAATTCAAATACAAAGAAAAAAGGACTTCCAATGATAGCAATGCCAACAACAGCAGGAACTGCAGCAGAAGTTACAATAAACTATGTAATAACAGATGAAGAAAGAAAAGTAAAAATGGTTTGTGTAGATCCACATGATATACCAGTTTTAGCAATAGTAGATACAGAACTTATGGCATCAATGCCAAAGTCTCTTGCTGCAGCAACAGGTATGGATGCATTAACACATGCAATAGAAGGATATATAACAAAAGACCATAACATCATGTCACAAATGTTTTCTATGAAAGCTATAGAATTAATTTACAACAACTTAGAGAAAGCTGTAAACGAAAAAGATAAGGACGCAATAGACAAAGTTGGTCTTGGACAATATATAGCTGGAATGGGATTCTCAAATGTAGGCCTTGGAATAGTACACTCAATGGCACATCAATTAGGAGCAGTATATGATACACCACATGGCTTAGCAAATGCAATACTACTTCCAACAGTATTAAAATTTAATGGAGAAGTATGTGCAGATTTATATAAAGAAATAATAACAACAGGATTTGGAATAGATGCTACTAAATTTACAGATGAAGAAGCAGTAAAAACAATGTGTGAAAAAGTAAAAGATTTAGCAGAAAAAGTTGGAATAACACAAACTGTAAAAGATGTAGGAGCTAAGAAAAAAGACTTTGAAATGCTAGCAGAAAAAGCAATGGAAGATCCATGTAAACCAGGAAATCCAAGAGAAGTAACAAAACAAGACTTCATAGATTTATATGAACAAGCTTGGTAATAATAAGCTGTTTTTGGGGACACTTACCAAAAACAGCTTAATTTAAATATGTAAAAATCTTGAAATTAGGCATTAGAAACGATAGCTGTTTTTGGTAAGTGTCCCCAAAAACAGCTTCGTCTCAAAATGGGAGAGTTCCTATTGGGCGAACTATTTAAACTTTTGACTTTCTTGAACTGCCAATTCATCACATCTATTATTATATTCATTTGTACTATGACCTTTTACTTTATTAAAAGTTACATTATGGATTTTAGTAAGAGAATATAATTCTTCCCACAACTCCTTATTTTTTACAGGCTCTTTATTTGAAGTTTTCCAATTATTTTTTAGCCAACCATAAATCCATTTTTGTTCAAAAGCATTTACAACATAAGCACTATCACTATATAAATTAACTCTGCAAGGTCTTTTTAGTAATTTTAAAGCCTCTATTACAGCGGTAAGCTCCATTATATTATTTGTAGTATCAGGTAAGCCTCCTGATATTTCTTTTTTTATATTTCCAAACATTAAAATTGCAGCCCAGCCACCAGGTCCAGGATTGCCTGAGCAAGCTCCATCTGTATAAATAGTAATTTCATCCATAACTAAAATCCTTTCTTATATTTTAAACATGATCTAATTACTTAAATGACATATAAAAAAACAATTAACAATTATATTTCGTTGACAAAAGAAATTGAAATTTGTCTTGTCAAACTGTCCCCAAAAACATCTAAAAGATGTTTAAGTGAAACGTCCCCAAAAACACCTAAAAGATGTTTTTGTGAAACGTCCCCAAAATCACCCTAAATAATTGTAAACTATGTAATTTTGTGATATTATATCAATAAATATTTTATTTTACAATAATTGTTTATTAAAAAATCTAAAGGAGTGAGATAAATGGGAAAAGTAGTTGGAATAATAGCAGAATATAATCCATTTCATAATGGACATTTGTACCATTTATTTCAAGCAAAAGATTTAGCACAAGCAGATTCTGTTATTGCTGTTATTTCTGGCAATTTTACTCAAAGGGGAGATACATCTATTGTTGATAAATGGACTAAGGCATATATGGCTATATGTGGAGGCTGTGATTTAGTTTTAGAACTTCCAACTGTTTATAGCATATCTAGTGCTGAGAATTTTGCAAATGGTGCAATAAAAATCCTAGACAGTTTAAAAATAGTTGATAGTATAGCATTTGGAGCAGAAGCAAATGATTTGGCAACACTTAATAATATTGCAAATGTTTTATATACCGAGCCTAAAGGATATACAAATATTCTTACACACGAGCTAGAAAAAGGAATTTCTTTTCCTTCTGCAAGAGAAAATGCAATAATGATGTATTTAAATGATATTAAACGATATGCAAATATATTAAATAGTCCAAATAATATTTTAGCTATAGAATATTTAAAAGCTTTAAAAATTCAAAAAAGTAATATAAATCCAATCATGGTACAAAGAAAAAAGGTTTATTATAATGATGAAAGAATAGTAGACGATTTTGCTAGTGCAACGGCTATAAGAAAACTAATAAAAAGAAGGGAATATGAGGAATTAAGAAAAGTAGTTCCAAGAAGTACATATAAATTATTATCTCAAAAGATAAGAGATGGAAATGTAGTATTAGGTTTAGAAAAGTTTGAAAAAGAGATTTCATATACATTAAGAAAAATGAGTATAAGTCAAATTGCGGACCTACCAGATGTTTCGGAAGGATTAGAAAATGCAATTAAAAATTCAGCAGATAATTGTAATGATTTAAGCAAATTAATAGCAAATGTAAAGTCTAAAAGATATACTCAAACTAGAATTCAAAGAATTTTATTATATGCATTATTAGGAATAGATAAGAAATTAATGAATGATTCAAAAAAAGTCATTCCATATGCTAGAGTTTTGGGTTTTACTCAAAGAGGAAAAGAATTAATATCTGAAATTAATAGAAGAAATCCTAAAATTCATATGATAACTTCAGTAAAAAAATACATAGAAAAAAATAATAAAAGTAGTAATAGGCAACTTATGCAAATGTTACAAAAAGATATATTTGCAACTGATGTATATACTTTAGGCTATGATTTTGATTCAAAAGCTAACTTAGATTTTACCAATAATATGATTATAACAAATTAAAAAGAGGTTAAAAATGAAAATAATTGGTGTAACAGGAAATTCAGGAAGCGGAAAATCTACTGTATGTAAAATTATTAAAGAAAACTATGATGCAAGAATAATAGATGCAGATGAAGTGGCAAAAAGCTTAACTTCTTCAGATACTCAATATTTACAAGAGATTATTAAAACTTTTGGAACTGATATTTTAGATGAAAATAGAAAATTAAATAGAAAAAAATTAGCAGATATAGTATTTAACAATAAAAATCAAAAAGAACTTTTAGATAAAATTACTTTTAAATATGTAGTAAATCAAATAAATGAAGAAATAAGAAAAATACACAACTGCAAATATATATTGTTAGATGTACCATTATTGTTTGAAAGTTCTTTAAATAAAATATGTAATATAACAATAGGAGTAATTGCACAAGAAGAGGTTAAAATAAAAAGAATCATTAAAAGAGATAATATTAGTTATGAAAGTGCAAAAAGTAGATTAAACAGTCAACCAAATGATGAATTTTATATAAAAAAATGTAATTATATAATAGGAAATGAGGGAAATTTAGAAAAAATTAAAGGACAAATTAATTTAATTTTTAAAACATTGCAATAATATTACAAAAAAATTACAATTGTGTATCTTTATTGAAAATTACAATAATATAGAATATAATTTAATTAGAAATACTAAAGAAATCCATAGGAGGCATAATATGGATAATGAAACTTTTGCAGATTACATTTTAGCAGAGAAAAATTGGATAAAAAAGATGGAAATTATGTATTATTTGAATAAAAGAGGAAATATCTTTTTTGATACATCAGTTGTATTCAAAACGGAGCTATTAAAGTTGTTTTTAGATAATACTAATTTAAATTTAGATGAAAATCTTCTTATTACTGCAAGCTTGCTTTGTAACTGCAAAAAGGTAGATAATTTTTCAGATATGAATAAAGTGAAAACATATGCAAAAGAAGGAGCAGAATATTTAAAAACATTAGGATTTGATGATAGATTTTGTAGAATTTGTGAACAAATAAATAGGTATAGCGGTTCAGAACCAAGAGAGCCAGAAGCTGATGTTTTAGAGTTAATTGACCAATTTGGAGGTATGCTACTAGATAGACCTGAAAGAATAGGATTTCAAGTTGATGAAGCCCTAGTTTTATTGGAATACAGAAACTTAAAAGGAAAGAATAATAGATATTTACAAATATTCAAAGACTTTGTAAATAGAATGGAGGCTATAAAAGTATGAGTCTAGCAAATGAAAATGATATGATTATACCTAACACAACAGGTCTAATTTCTGCATTAAGTAAAGAAGCAAATAATCAGGGAAAAGGTAATTTAGCTCAATATATTTCTTCTATACCACTAGTTTATTCTATTGTAATTGGACGATCTGCTGGAATACCTCTACAAGAATTGGTAAATCCTGCTAGAATATCAAATTCTACAGATAGAATTGTAGAATCAAAAAGAGAAAAAAAAGAAGATAGTGTTTATGAAGATTGGTTTAAAGAATAGATACAAAAGAAAAAATGAGGATATAAAATCCTCATTATTTTAGTGAAAAAGCAGTAAGAAAAGAATAACAATAATAAAGAAGGGAGAAAAGATGATAGCTAAAAGTTGCTACATCTATTACGAAAAATGGAAGAAATATTTGCAGATTTACATGTACATATAGGAAGAAGTGAAAGTGGAAAGCCAATAAAAATAACAGCTGCTAGAAGCCTAAATTTTGCAAACATTGCAAAAGAATGTGCTGATAGAAAAGGAGTACAAGTAGTAGGGATTATAGATTGCGCATCACCTTATGTAATAGAAGACATTGAAAATTTTTTAAAAACAGGAGATGCTTACGAAATAGATGAGGGAGGAATAATATATAAAGATAAAGTTTGTATATTATTAGGAAGTGAAGTAGAAACATCAGAAGTTGGTAGAAATGGCAAAAGTGGAGCAGCACATAATGTTTGTTTCTTTCCACATTTAAAAGATATAAAAGCATTCTCACAAGAGATGAGTCATCATATAAAAAATATAACATTAAGTACACAGCGTTCTAATGTATCTGGATATGAACTTATAGATATAGTAGAAAAGTATAATGGAATATTAATTCCAGCACACTGTTTTACTCCATTTAAAAGTTATTATGGAAATTGTGTAGACAGAATGAAAGATATATTTAAAGAAAAATTTGATAAAATATTTGCAATAGAATTAGGTTTAAGTGCGGATACTTATTTGGCAGATATGATATCAGAACTAGAAAACAAAAACTTTGTAACAAATTCAGATGCCCATTCACTTCCAAAGATTGCAAGAGAATATAACAAATTATTAGTTGAAAATATAAGCTTTAAAGAAGTTGTAAAGGCTCTCAAATGTGAAGATGGCAGAAAAATTTTGTGCAATTATGGATTAGACCCAAAACTTGGTAAATATCATAGAACATTTTGTGACAACTGTAACCAAGTAATAGAAACAAAAGAACCAGTAAGTGTGTGCCCATACTGTGGAAGTAATAAAGTTACTTTTGGAGTTTTTGATAGAATAGAATTAATAAAAGATAAAGAAGAAAGTAAAAGTCCCAAAAATAGACCTCCATACATATATCAAGTTCCACTAACATTTATACCAGGACTTGGAGCAAAAACAATAGATAAATTATTAAACAATTTTGGAACAGAAATGACTATATTACATAAGCTTTCAAAAGATGATATAGAAGCAGTAGTTGGAGAAAAAGTTGCAGAAGAAATAATTATGGCAAGAGAAGGAAAAATGAAAATCCATGCAGGTGGAGGAGGAATGTATGGTAAAGTTACTTCATTAAATTAGATACAATTAAAACAATAGGATCCATATACTTTTATACTGATTTAATTTCTAAGTCAGTTAAATTTTGAATTGCAATAAAAAAGTTCTAATTCTAAGATTATTGAATAGACATTATGTATAAGCATAAATCTTAGGAGGAGAACAAATGGTAAAAACAAGAAGAACACGAAGAGAACATAGGATAAAACAAAAAATACTAAGCTATATAGAAGAAAACATAAGAAGTTATATAATCTTATTAATAATTTTTTTTATAGGAATAACACTAGGTGTTATATTTATAAATAATTCAAACCAAGATCAAGTTACACAAATAACAACTTACATAAATGATTTTATAAATTCACTAAAAGATAGTTATCAAATTTCAACAAATACTTTATTATTAAATTCTATTATAAGTAATGTAAGTATTGCAATTCTACTTTGGTTTTTAGGCTCAACAGTAATAGGAGTTCCGATTATATATTTAGTGATATGTTATAAAGGTTATAGTATAGGATTCACAATATCAGCAATAATTGCAACAATTGGAACTGGAAAAGGAATTTTATTTATTTTTGGTTCAATGCTATTACAAAATATAATATGTATACCATGTATACTAACACTTGCAACAAGCGGAATTAAATTATATAAATTAATAATGGAAGATAGAAGAAGAGAAAATATAAAGTTACAAATATTAAAACATACTATATTTTCAGTATTCATGTTAGCAATACTAATAATATCATCATTTGTAGAAACTTTTGTCTCTGGAAATTTAATAACTGCACTTATAAAATATTGTTAAATACTTAAAAAAATTTTAAAATTATTATAAAAGTAGTTACAATTCACAGTAAGTTAAGATTTAATTTAAGAAAATTATTTATTTTTAATAGTTGCGAACTGTAACCCAAAATAAAAATAATTTGTAGAAATTTATCAAAATGTATTTACAATTGGCAAATATTTTGATATAACTTGTATTAAGTTATGTAAATTATAAAAATTAATAATAATAAAAATTTTATAGGATAGGGGAGTTCAGATGGAAAAGCAAGTTAAACTTTTTTTAGATTTTTTAAAGGATGATAAAAAATTATCAGAAAACACATTACAATCATACAGAAGAGATATAGAACAATATGAAGAATATGTAACAAAAAATAAAATTAATTATCTAAAAGCAACAGAAGAAACAATAAAAACATATATGCAATACTTAAGAGATGAGAACAAAAAAGAGTCAACAATCTCTAGAAGTTTAGCTTCAATAAGATCTTTTTATCAATATTTAATTCGTGTAAAAAAGGTAAAAAAAGATCCAACATTAACAATTGAATCACCTAAGATAAGTAAAAGAGTTCCAAACATATTAACATCAAAAGAGGTAGAGCTATTATTAGACCAACCAAAAGATGTTGATTTAAAAGGAACAAGAGATAAAGCAATGCTAGAATTTGCTTATGCTACAGGAATGAGAGTTACAGAAATGATTTCATTAGATATGGAAGATGTAAAACTAGATGAAGGTTATGTAGTATGCAAAGGAAGAAACAAATCTAGAAATATACCACTTGGAACAATGTCATTAAAAGCACTAAAAGAATATATAGAAGATGCAAGACCATATTTAATAAAAGATGAAAATGAACAAGCATTATTTGTAAATGTAAATGGAACAAGACTTACAAGACAAGGATTCTGGAAAATAGTTAAATATTACAAAGAACAAGCACACATAGAAAAAGATATAACACCACATGTATTAAGACATTCATTTGCAACACACCTTTTACAAAATGGTGCAGACCTAAAAGCAATACAAACAATGCTAGGACATTCAGATATTTCATCAACACAAGTATATATGCAATTCCAAGACCCAGCAATAACAAACACATACAAAAAAGCACATCCAAGAGCATAATTTCTTTATAAGAATTTCGCCCATTTGGGACGAACCTTTTTGGGCGAAAAAATAAATAAAAAAATTTAAAATTTCTCTTGACAAATGTTATTATTAATATTATAATAATACTTGTCGTTAGGAAATGCAGGTGTAGTTCAATGGTAGAATTCCAGCCTTCCAAGCTGGCTATGCGGGTTCGATTCCCGCTACCTGCTCCAATTATAAAAAACTTACGAAATTATATATTTCGTAAGTTTTTTTCTATTAATATGCCTAATAAAATATTCTTATAATATGTAAGAAATTATCTTGTTGCTCCGCAGTCACAATATTGATAGTCAACATAAGTTTCATAGTAACCTTGATCTTCCTCATGAGTAACTGCTGGAATAGTTTTATATCTATTAACGTAATTTCCAATATAACCTTCATTTTTAATTTTGGCTTTAAGTATATCTTTGAAATCATCTGAAGTAAATCCGTTTTCAAACCAATAAATTTCTCCATCTCCATACCAGTTTCCATCAGAGTGCAAAGTATAAAGTTGTGCACCAGTAATAGTTTGAGATGGTGTGTCTACAACTGTTACCCAATTAGATACCCAACGCTGAGCTGTATGATCTTTCCATGAATGTGTATGAACTGGCTCAGATTCTTGCTCTAATGAACTATTTGAATTGGATGAATTTGAAGAGGTAGAATCATCTGTATTTTCATCGTTTGAAGAATTTGAAGTACTAGAAGTATTTATATTTTCAACGTTTGAAGAATTTGAATTACTAGAAGTATTTGCATTTTCAACGTTTGAAGAATTGTAACTATTACTTTCATATTCAGATGAGATATCATCATTGTAAAATATGTTATTATCTTCTGTATTTGTGCTATCTATCTCGGTATTATCAAATGTTGGTTCAATTGAATTAGTCTCTACAGATTTTTCTACAGTATTGTTTTTCCATATTAACAACAATATGATAAGTGCTAATATTAGTATTATTGCTAAAATAAATAATATAATTTTTCTTTTCATAATATATTTTCCTATCTAAATATTATTAAAAACTTTAAACTCTAATTTTATTATACTAATTCTAATAGGTATATTCAAGTATATAATGATATAAAAACTTTTAATCTATAAGAAGATGATGATATTAATTAAAAAAAATAAAATAAAACTTGAAAAATAATTATTTGGTGCTAAAATATATGTATGCAGATGTAGTTTAGTGGTAGAACATTGCCTTCCCAAGGCGACAGTGGGGGTTCGATTCCCCTCATCTGCTCCATTATAAATAAGGAAATTTTATGAATAAACAAAGTAATAAAAGATTTGATGATTTAATTAATTATATAGAAGAAAATTTGTGTGAAGAAATTAGCTACAAAAAGCTTTCTCAAATACTTGGTGTAAATGAATATACAATGCAAAGAATATTTTTATTCGTAACAAATTATACTTTAGGTGAATATATAAGAAAAAGAAAATTAAGTATGTCTGCATTAGATTTGCTGGGTGGAAGAGAAAGAATAATAGATATTGCAATAAAATATGGTTATGAGTCTTCACAAGCTTTTTCTAGAGCTTTCAAAGCAATGATGGGATTTTTACCAAGTGAAGTTCAAAAAAACAAAAATGAAATTAAATTCTTTCCTAAATATGAAATAAGTAATGAAAAGATTACAGATGCATTTAACTATCATGTAGAAAAAAATGTGGAATTTAAATTATATGCAATCTCGATGAAAACTACAATTAAAGGATGCCATAAAGATGCACCTAATTTTTGGAAAGAAAATTCTAATGTTATTTCTGGAAAAAAACAATATGGTTTACTTATGTATGATAAAACATGTAGTAATGACGAAGCAACATATTATATAGCTTCAAATGTAAAATTTGAGAGTTCAAAAGAAATTCACATAAAAAAAGCAAATTATTTAGTATTTGAATTAGAATTTAAAAATGCTGATTATTTATATGAATATAGTAGTAAAGCATATAGAACAATAATTCCTGATTCAGGCCATGAATTAGAAGATTTACCAGATGTTGAGGAATATTTACCAAATAATAATTTGAAATTATATATACCAATTAAGTGACTTTTTTAGTATTAAAAAGGTCATTTATTTTATGTAAAATAGAGATAAAATAAAAATGTAAAATACTAACATTTATTTAAATAAGGAGGTATTGAGATGAATGAATATTTAACTCAATCAATCTGGAAAATGCGGAAAAATATTAAAACTAGACCAGGCACACCTGTAGTTTCACTACTTCATGTAGAAAACAAAACTTATCAACTTCTTTTCATGTCCTGTGGCTGTGAGAATGCATGCACATTCTGCAATTATGGTTTTGACTACAATCTCACACGAGAATTAGTTATGCCAGAACTTAAAAAAATTCGACTGGAGGAATATGATATTGAAGTATTAGAACTTGAAGCAAATGGTTCTTTTCTATCAGAACGAGAAATTCCTTATAATTTGTTTGTTGAAATCTTGCGATTTGTAGCAAACAGGAATATTCCGGAAATTTCAATGGAAACTCATTACAAGACAATTACTGAAAAAAAGTTACAAGACATCCGGAAAATTCTGGGAGAAAAGCAACATATAAATTTCGAACTAGGTTTTGAATCTTCATCAGAAGATGTAAGGGCAATCTACAATAAAGATATTGATAATGGCGAATTTATTGAAGTGGCAAAACTTTGCCAAAAGTACGAAATTGGACTTGAAGTAAATGTACTTTTAGGAGCTCCTTTTTTGACGTGTGAAGAGCAGATTAAAGACTGCTTAGATACACTAGATTTTATCTTTGATACAATGCCAGCAGGTACTATAGCTGTGCTTTTCCCAATTAACATCAAGGAAAACACTATGCTAAAACATTGGCAAGATATTGGAGTTTATAACCAAATATCTTCATGGGAATTTGTGGAACTTCTTCACAGGATTCCAGAAGAGTATTTAGACAAGCTCACAATTGCATGGTGGGGAGAAAGAGAAAATGCTTTTACCAAAGGCATTATGCAAACTCCTAAAACATGCGAAAAATGCAATAAACGGCTTATGAGCTTCTACAAAAAATTCTACTGTAATTGGAACCCTATTATTCGAAAGCAAATGATTGAAAAAATGTGGGAAAGCAGGTGCTCGTGCTACAGAGAGTGATTTCCAGCATGCACAAAGCAGATGGTAAATACCGTCTGCTTTGTGTTTATGTATTTAATAATAGTTCATTTAAGTCTTTTTTTATTTTTGAAGGATAATTGTATATAGGAGTGCCAACAATAAATCCACAAACTTGTTCATAATCTTTTATTCCAAGATAATTATTAATCTCATTTTCAATATATAAAGTATCACATATGATACAGCTACCAAGACCTAAATTAACAGCTTCTAAACTCATATTTTCTATTGCACAACCTATAGATAAATAATCAGGCTTCTTATAATATTTATTTTTAGATTTAGATGTGTATTTATCACAATAAATCATTATCATTTTATTAGCAGTCCTAATTTGCTCTGCTGTACCTTTTACACTTGTTCTTTCCTTAGGATTTGACTTATCCCATTCAAAAAGCATATTCATAATATCTGTTTTTTGTTTATTTGTTAAAATATAAAATTTCCATGGCTGTCTATTTCTTGCAGAAGGTGCAAGACTACCACTAGATAAAATCTTTTCTAATTGATTTTTTGTTACTTCATCTTTAGTAAAAAGTCTTGCAGTACGCCTATTCTTAATAATATCATCAAAATTCATTTTTATCTACCTCTATAAATATTGTAATTATTTATAAAAAAATAAAATGATATTTTTAATATTAAAAAAGCTAAATGTCAAAACTCATAGGGGTTAGGACTTATGACAGAGTCAATGTAAATTATATTTTTGAAATCAAATATAACACCACAAGGCTCCCTGTACTTCTGATACAAGGAGCCTTGTGGTGGTTCACAGTTTGAACGAGTAGGAGTTGTCGCACCCTTTAAATTGGGTGTATTCACCCATCTTCTTGGCAAACTTGCGAACCTTTTTCTCGGTCAACTCCAGCGGAGTGTGAACGATGATATTCCGTCCTTCTGTGCGGATCATGACGGGGTCAGAACCGAAGACTGCTTTAAACAGTGACTTGACTCGGGCATTTGACATACCCTGGCAGCCTTTTTGGGGCATAATTGTAATTCTGTTGAGCATTATAAATACCTCCTCTTTAGGTTGCTCATTGTGAAATTCGGACGAACTATCTTTTTCCTCTATCTCAAATTTGATTTTTCACTTTTTAAATAAAAGTGAAAAAATAGAGGCTAAAAAGTAGTTTAATAAATTATAACACAATTTACATAAAATTTCAAAAATGTTAATAGCATGAATAAAAGTTCTTAAATTCATAACCTTGAGATTTTAAATATTCAATCGAATCTTTTAATACCAAAGAACTATTACTTACATCTTTTGTATCATGCATTAAAATCACTAAAGTATTTTTATTTTTAATAGATTCTTTTAAATTTGCTAACAATTGACTACTACTATACTTTTGCATTGAATCATTATTTAAAGTGTTCCAATCAATATAGGCATAATCCATTTGAGAAAGAATCAAAGTAGCTTTTTCTTTCTCCGATTTATATAAAGGAGCCATAAATCCATTAGGAAAACGAAATAAGTGTGAAGAATAATCTTCTACACCAATAGCGTTTCCAATTGCTTGATCTGTTTTCTTTATCTCATTTATAAAATCCTTAGAACTTCTGTATAATATAGAATTATCATGGCTATAGCTATGGTTAGCAATAAAATGTCCTTCTTCATAAGCTCTTTTAACAATTTCTGGATGTTCATCTACATATTTACCTATTACAAAAAAAGTAGCTTTAATGTTTTCGGATTTTAAAGTATCTAATACTTTAGGAGTAATTTGAATATTTGGACCATCATCAAATGTTAAATATGCAACTTTTTCTTTGCCATTGGTAAGATTCTGAACATTATTTATAAAAGTATTTAAGGAAATAGTGCTATTAGATACTTGTTTGCATTTAAAAAAATAAAATCTATGAAAAGCAATAATAAAAATTAATATAAATAATAGACCCAAAATAATTATTGATCTTTTTGATAAAACTAAAACTTTCAAATATTACCACCAGTAAATATTATTATTAAGAAACTAAAATTATTAAAAAATCATTGAAAAATTATTTTAATAATATTAAAATAATTATAAGTAGTGTTTTAATTACAACAATCTATATACTGCATAAGAAAAATTAAACATCTGCTTAAATTATTTATAAAAGGGGAGAAAAAATGAAGAAAAAGAAAATTTTAATAGGGATTTGTATTGCAATTATTGTAATAGCAATAATTGCTGTTACTGCTTATTTTATATTAAACAACAAACCAAAGAAAAATTATAGTAAAGATGATGAAGGATATGCAGATTTAATAAATGAAAATAGTGATTTACCTGTTGAATATTTGAGCAAATATGATTATTATAATCCTTTTTTAAAAAATTGCGAAAGAATAGGAAATTTTATGTCTGCTGATTACAGAGATGATAATATTTTCATTAGTTATTATGGTTATCCAAATGATGAATCAGATTATTATTTAGGAGAAATAAAATTATTTACAGATAAATATAATATACTAGGAGTTACCATAGGAGACGATTATTATAAGGCAGTATCAAAAATTAAACAATATGGTTTTACAGGAGATGAAGAAGTCAGTGAATATGGAATTACCTTAGAATTTGGGAAATTAACAATTAGGATTGAATCAAATTATTATCCTAGAAAAGGAATTGTAGATAATTTAGTTGTAAGTAAATTTGATTTAAAAATTGATAGTGAATATTTAGGAAATCGATTATATTAGAAATACAGTATTTATTAAGAGCAGTTTATAAATAAAGTAATAAAAACCATGACAGATATCTTAATACTTTATCTGTTATGGTTCATAATTTTATAATAAGAATATCATTATAAGTATGAATTATTAATTTATATTGTAAAATAAAGGCTATATGATATAATTAAGAAAAAAGATTGGAGATAATTAGGAATGAAAGAAATTAAATGGGGGTTTATTGGGTGTGGAAATGTAGTAGAGAATAAAAGTGGTCCAGCTTTTAATACCGCAGAAAATAGTATGGTTTACGCAGTAATGCGAAGAGACATCAAAAAAGCAGAAGAATCCGCAAAAAAGTTAGGAGCTAAAAAGTGGTATGATAATGTAGATGATTTATTAAAAGATGAAGAAATAAATGCTGTATATATTGCAACTCCTCCAGGACTACATTTAGAGCAAGCTATAAAATGTTGCAAAGCAAAAAAGCCAACATATATAGAAAAGCCGTTTGCACGAAATTATAAAGAAGCATTACAAATTACAGAAATGTTTGAAAAAGCAGGTGTTCCGCTATATGTTGCCCATTATAGAAGAGCATTGCCAAAGTTTATAAAAATAAAAGAAATATTAGAAAGTGGCAAAATTGGAAAAATTGTAGAAGCGGATTTTAGATTAAATAGAAAATATGATTATGACCAAGTACATAATACATGGCTTTATAATACAGAATTATCTGGCGGAGGTAAATTCTATGACATTGCTCCACATTCTATAGATATAATGGTTGATTTACTTGGAAATTTTACAAAAATAAATGGAATTGCAACAAATAACAATAAGGAATATAAAGTAGAAGATGTTGTGGTAATGTCATTTGAAACAGATAAAGGTGTAATAGGAACTGCAAATTTTAATTCAATTGCATTAGACAAAAAAGATAAAATGCAAATATATGGAACAAAAGGTAAAATAGAATTTTCAATGCATGGAAATGAGGATATATTAATAACTACTAAAGAAGGAGAGGAAAGATTACAAATAAATAATCCTAAAATAATACAAGAAAATATGGTAGACGATGTAGTAAAAGCATTACTTACAGGAGAGCATTTTCACACATGTTCGGGAAGAGAAGCATTAGAAACATCCAGAATAATGGATGAAGTTTTAAAGGATTATTATCATGGAAGAGATGACGAGTTCTGGAAAAGAGAAGAGTCATGGAATTAATATAAAAAAGAGAACTGATTAGAGTTCAAAAGTTTTCGCCCCAAAAGGACCTTTCCTATTGGGCGAAAATTTTATTTAGTAATGTATTATAATTATCTTCTTGTTCACATACAATATCAAAGTTTTCTTTAATTTGTTTGGCTAAAGAAGCACAAT
>CALXJR010000026.1 GCA_944388675.1 uncultured Clostridia bacterium | reverse complement strand
ATGCAATTTCTGCATCTAGACCTGGAGCAAGAAGAGAAACTCTTGAAAACTACATCAAACGTCTAGAAAAACTTGAATCAATAGCAGACTCATTTAAGGGTGTTGAAAAATCATTTGCTATTCAAGCTGGACGTGAAATAAGAATAATTGTAAAACCAGAGCAAATATCAGATGCTGATATGACAATTCTTGCAAGAGATGTAGCAAAAAAAGTAGAAGAAGAAATGGAATATCCAGGACAAATAAAAGTAAATGTAATAAGAGAAACAAGAGTTGTAGACTATGCAAAATAAAGAAAAAAAGTCAAACAAAGCTAAATAGCGATGTTTGGCTTTTTTTCTATTAAAGTTTATTGTATGAATTTTTAATATATGATATAATTAATTAGGTTAAAATTTATATATTAAGGAGAATAAAAATTGAAAATATTAGCAGTAGGAGATATTGTTGGAGAAAGTGGAGTAAAAAAATTAAAAGAGGAACTTCCAAAAATAAAACAAAAAGAAAATATAGATTTTGTAATAGTCAATGCAGAAAACTCAGCAGGTGGAATGGGAATTACAACAAAAATATATAATGACTTAAAAGAAATGGAAATAAATTGTATAACTATGGGAAATCATACATGGGGGAAAAAAGATATATTTTCTCTTATAAATAATGAAAATATAATAAGACCTGCAAATTATCCTGCAATTGTACCAGGAAGAGGATATAATGTATATACATGTAAAGACAAAAAAATATGTGTAATAAACTTAATTGGTAGAACTGACATGGGAGTACTTTCAGAAAATCCTTTTTTAAGAGTAAAAGATATTGTAAATAAAGTACGAAATAATGTAGATATCATAATTGTAGATTTCCATGCTGAAGCAACGGCTGAAAAGATAGCAATGGGTTATTACCTTGATGGTAAAGTTACTGCAGTTTTTGGAACACATACACATGTTCAGACAGCAGATGAAAAAATATTAGAAAAAGGAACTGCATATATAACAGACATAGGAATGACAGGACCAAAAAAATCAGTAATAGGAATGGACATAAATGCATCAATAAAAAGATTTGAAACAACACTTCCAGAAAGATACAAATTAGCAGAAGGCGAATGTATTTTAAATGCTTGTATATTTGATATTAATGAAGAAAACTGTCGAGTAAATGAAATAAAAAGAATTACAAGGGAATAAATGACGAAAAATGAAAAAATAACACGATGAAAACTGTAAGAAATTTCCATTTTTATATAGACAATTAAACCCAAATATTATATAAATATAACTGTACTTAAACATACAAAAAAATAAAATATTAGGAGGATAAAAATGGAAGTTTTAAAAATCTCATCAAAATCAAACCCAAATTCAGTAGCAGGAGCTATAGCTGGATTAGTAAAGGAGTCAAACAAAGCAGAAATGCAAGCAATTGGTGCAGGAGCATTGAACCAAGCGGTTAAAGCAGTTGCTATAGCAAGAGGATTTGTTGCACCATCCGGAGTGGATTTAATATGTATTCCAGCATTTGCTGAAGTAGAAGTTGAAGGAGAAGAAAGAACAGGAATAAAGTTAATAGTAGAATCTAGAAAATAGTTTAGTTTGTTAAATTAGGTAATAAATAATAGGGCATGATGTTGAATCATGTCCTTTTTCTTTTAAAAAATAAAAATTTTTAAATAAATATTGAAAAATAAAGGTATTTAATATATTATATGATAGTAATAAAAAAAAGAAAGGACTACAAAATGAAAGTAAGTAGTTTATTTAAATATATATTTATTATATTTGCAATTGGACTTATAATGTATGCTGGATACATAATATATAAAAATCAACAAAAAAATGAAAATGAGAATACTCAAGAAGTATCAAATTCGGAAGAAAACATAATAAAAGATATACGTTTAGCAGTAACAAATTATGATACTATAAATCCATTAATAACAAATAACAAAGAAATTTTGAATATAGATACACTTATATTTGATTCGCTTTTTACTCTAAACGAAAAATATGAATTAATACCAAGTATTGCTACAGAATGCTCGAAAACTGGTGATAATATTTATGTCATAAAAATAGATAATACAATAAAATGGACTGATGGTTCTTCAGTTAATGCAGACGACGTAAAATTTACAATAGATACAATAAAAAATGGTAATTCTATATACAAATACAATGTAGAGTATATATCAAATGTAGAAGTTATTGATAATGGTACACTAAAATTAACTTTATCTGCCAATGTTCCTTTTTTTCAATATTATTTAATATTTCCAATAATGTCGAGTGACTATTATGCTGGTGAAGATTTTTATACAAGTACTAAAATTCCAATTGGTACAGGTAGATATCAAATATCAAATATTAGTACAAATAACATAACTCTAACTTATAATAAAAATTGGAAAAATCCAAACAAAGAGGATATAAAAATAGAAAATATAAGAATAAATATATATTCATCAATGGGAGAAGCCTATAATAGTTTCAAAATTGGAAATATAGATTTTTTAAATACATCTAATCAAAATTTTCAAGATTATATTGGAACAATTGGTTTTAATAAAACAGAGTATTTAGGAAGAGAATTTGACTTTTTAGCTTTAAATTGCCAAGATACAATATTACAAGATAAAGCAGTAAGACAAGCAATAGGTTATGCAATAGATAAAGACCATATTGTAACTTCGGTATTTAATAATCAAAAAGCAGTAGCAGAGTATCCTTTAGACTATGGAAATTATCTATATAAAGCAAATGAGTCAAGTTCAGGGTACAATCCTGATCAAGCAAAAAATATATTAGAGCAAAATGGATGGACATATAGAAATAATAGATGGAGAAAAAACATAGATGGTAGAACAAGATATTTAAATTTAGAAATTTCAGTAAAAGAAAGTGACCAATCAAGAGTACAAGTGGCAGAGCTAATTGAAGAACAATTAGAAAATATAGGAATTTCTATCACAGTTAATAAAGTATCAGATAATAAATATTCAAGCTATATACAAAATAAAGACTATCAAATGTTATTAACAGGGGTATATACATCATATTCGCCAGACTTAATGTATTATTTCTCTCAAGGAAATATATCAAATTATAGTAGTGATGAAATGAATGAATTAATGCAAAATGCAAGTATTTTAAGCGATGAAAATCAACTTTTAGATGCATTTCAAAAGATATATAATAAATATAAAGATGATATGCCTTTTGTAGGATTATATAGAAATAAAAATATTTCAATTTCAAGTCAGTCTCTTATAGGAACTATAATGCCAACAAATTATACAACATTCTATGGTTTAGAAACATGGTACAGAAATAATTAGTTACTATTGTAACAAGTTATAATAAAAAAATAAAACAAATGTTTGAAAAAACACTTGACAATTAAGAAAAATAGTATATAATGTAGTAAATTAAAACTACAAACAAATGTTTACAAAATATAGGA
Source organism: uncultured Clostridia bacterium (assembly GCA_944388675.1). Taxonomy (GTDB): domain Bacteria; phylum Bacillota; class Clostridia; order TANB77; family CAG-508; genus CAG-245. Next base: position 12,576 of record CALXJR010000026.1, on the reverse strand, counting down.
GGAAAATTAAATGAGTTTAGAAAACAGTGAAAAGAAAAAAGCATTAGAGTCTGCATTAGGACAGATAGAAAAGCAATTTGGTAAAGGCTCTGTTATGAAATTAGGAGATTACCAAGCAATGAATATAGAAGCTATTCCAACAGGAGCTTTAAGCTTAGATGTAGCTTTAGGAATAGGAGGAATTCCAAAAGGAAGAATTATAGAAATATTTGGACCAGAATCTTCTGGAAAAACAACTTTAGCATTACACATGATTGCAGAAAGCCAAAAAAGAGGAGGAGAAGCAGCCTTTATAGATGCAGAACATGCTTTAGATCCAATATATGCAAAACATTTAGGAGTAGACATAGATAATTTAATAGTTTCTCAACCAGATACAGGAGAACAAGCATTAGAAATAGCAGAAGCATTAGTTAGAAGTGGAGCAATTGATATAATAGTAGTAGACTCTGTTGCTGCACTAGTTCCAAAAGCAGAAATAGATGGAGATATGGGAGATGCACACGTTGGACTACAAGCAAGACTTATGTCACAAGCATTAAGAAAATTAGCAGGAGTTCTTAATAAATCAAATACAGCAATAATATTTATAAATCAATTAAGAGAAAAAGTTGGAATAATGTTTGGAAATCCAGAAACAACACCAGGAGGAAGAGCATTAAAATTCTATGCTTCTGTTAGATTAGATATAAGAAAAATAGAAAATTTAAAACAAGATGGAGAAGTTTATGGAAATAGAGTCAGAGTAAAGGTAGTAAAAAATAAAGTAGCACCACCATTTAGAGAAGCAGAATTTGATATTATATATGGAAAAGGAATTTCAAAATCTGGAAATATCTTGGACTTAGGAGTAAATCTAGATATAGTAGAAAAAAGTGGTTCATGGTTTAGTTACAATGGAACAAGAATAGGTCAAGGAAGAGAAAATGCTAAAAAATATTTAGAGGAAAATCCTGCAGTAATGGAAGAAATAGAGAAAAAAATAAGAGATAATTTTAATGAAGCTTTTGAAAAAAGCTTAAGTGATGAGCCATCAAAAGAGTCAGATGAAGAAGAAAACGAACCAATAGACGAAGAATAAAATACAACAAAGAACTAAATAAGTAAATAGTCTTATCTAGTTCTTTTATTAATACATTAAATAAATATAAATACTTGTAAAATTAAAATTTAAATGATAAAATAAATAAGTACTAATAGGAATATATCTAAATAAGAGAGGTGAATATATATGGATAAAACTCAAATAAATAATGTAGCAAAGCAATTAAGCACTTTTATTTCAAAAGAAGATATATATATTAATGAACCAATGAGCAAACATACAACTTTCAAAATAGGTGGAACAGCAGATATATTCTTAAAAATTAAAAAGAAAGAAGAAATTAGAGAACTTATAAATTTTACTAAAAACAAAAGTATTCCATTATATATAATTGGAAATGGAAGTAATATACTAGTAAAAGACAATGGTATAAGAGGTATAGTTGCAAAAATTTGTATAGATAATTACATATTCGGTAAAGACAACACAATAAAAGTTGAAGCAGGAATGTTAAATGCAAAAATTGCAAGAATACTATTAGAAAATTCATTATCAGGTTTTGAATTTGCATCAGGTATACCTGGAACAATAGGTGGTGCTGTAAAAATGAATGCAGGTGCCTATGGTCACCAAATGAGTGACATAGTAGTAGAAACAGAATATATAGACCTAGAAGATGATAAACAAGAGATAAAAAAAATTAATAATCAGCAACACGATTTTTCATATAGACATACAATATTTTTTAAAAAGAAAACAGTAATATTAAATACAACATTACAATTACAAAGGCAAAAAAAAGATATAATAGAAGAAACAATGGAAAAGAATAAAATTAGTAGAAGAGAAAAACAACCAATAGATAAACCTAGTGCCGGAAGTACTTTTAAAAGAGGAGATAATTTTATTACAGCTCAACTCATAGATGAGTGTGGATTAAAAGGGCTTTCCATAGGAGGAGCACAAGTGTCTACAAAGCATGCAGGCTTTATAATAAACACAGGAAATGCAACCGCAGAAGATGTAATTCAATTAATAGAAATAGTAAAAGAAAAAGTAAATCAAAAATTTAACAAGAAAATTGAACCAGAAATTGAAATTATAGGGGAATAAAGAGAGAGGACATAAAAATGAAAGGTTTTTTTAAATGGTTTAAATCAAGTACTAAAATCAAAAGATGGATATTACTTATGCTTATAGGTATAGTATTAGTATGTTATGGAATAGCAAAAATAATAGTTACAAATGAATTAACTTTTAGTGAACTTGCAAAAATTATAATAATATTTGTATTAGGTTTTACTTTTACAATTATAAGTATAATATGTATACAAAAAAGAACATTAGAAATGTTAGTAGAAGAATCTGATACAAGAAATGTTGAAGATAAAGGAAAAATGAATTCCTTAATATTTAACAAAAGAGTATATAATCAAGGACCAAAAGTAGTCGTAATAGGTGGTGGTGCAGGATTAAATACAGTATTAAAAGGATTAAAAAATTATACAGATAATATTACTGCAATTGTTACAGTTTCAGATTATGGACTAAACAATGGGAAGACTGAAGAAGAAATGAAACTAGCATCTTTAGAAGACATAGAACAAAGTATAATAGCTTTATCTGCAAACGAGAATGAAATGAGTCAATTAATAAATTTAACAATGACAGATAATACATATAAAGGAAATAAATTCGGAGATATCTTTTTAACAGCTATGAAAGAAGCTGTTGGAGATTTTACACAATCAATACAAGAAGTACAAAAAGTATTAAATATAACAGGAAAAGTACTTCCTGTAACAAATGATAGTATAAAAATATGTGCTGAATTAGAAGACGGTACAGTTATAGAATGTAAAGATAAAATTCCAGAAATAGTTAGCCAAAAATTAAGCAGAATAACAAGAGTATATATTTCGCCTACTAATATAAGAGTAGCTCCAGGAGTTATAGAAGCAATACAAGAAGCAGATTGTATAGTAATAGGACCAGGAAGTTTATATACAAATGTTATACCAAATTTATTAGTGCCAGGTGTATCTAAAGCAATAAGAGAAGCAAAAGGATTTAAAGTATATGTAAGTAATATTATGACAGAATATGGTCAAACAGATAACTATACTTTATATGATCATATAAAAGCAATAATAGACCATGCAGGAAAAGGGATAATAGATTATTGTGTATATGATACAGGAGAAATAGTACCAGAATATATAAGAATGTATAACAAAGAAGGAGCAGACCTAGTAGAACAAGATACTTCAAAAGTAAAAGATGCGGGAATAAAATTAATACAAAGAAATTTATCAACAATAGAAAATGGAAGAATAAGGCATAATCCAGATGTAATAGCAACAAGTATAATTCAACTTATATGTGATGATTTAAAATTTAGAGACATGCAAAACGATACACAATATATAATGTTAGATTCAAAAGTCAAAGATACAAAGAAAAAGTTAAAACAAAATAACAAGAAAAATAAAAATAGCAATAAAAAGAAGAAAAAGAAAAGCAGGCATTCAGGAGAAAGTAAATTCTTAAATAAATACAATGATAGAATTACATCAATAAGAGAAAGTGAAAATAAGAAAAATAACCGAATGAAAAAATAACTATAAAAATTTTAAATGACGAAAAGATAAAAATTTAGTAAAGGAAAAACGTTAGATGAAATATAATGATTTAAATGAAAATACAAAAGATGAAATTAGAAGAGAATGGTTAATAACAAATGGAATAGGGGGATTTGCCAGTCAGTCACAATTTGGATGTAATATAAGAAAATACAATGGTTTATTAGTTGCACCACTTACTCCACCTGCTAGAAGATTTTTAATATTGTCAAAATTAGATGAAAGCATAGAAACAGGTGGAAAAAAATATAATTTATATACGAATATTACCAACAACTTGGAAACACATGAACATGAAATTTCAGATGGTTATAAATATATGACCAAATTTGAAAAAGAATATGTACCAATATTTACATACAAAGTAGAAAACATACAAATAAAAAAATATATATGTATGGAATATGGTAAAAACACAGTCATAGTTTATTATGAAATAAAAAATCATGACAAACCATCAAACATAACTCTAGCTCCAATAGTAAACTTTAGAGATTTCCATGCAATAAATCAAAATTATAAATATGTTGCAAGTCAATCAAACGTTGGAAATAAATTAAGATTAATATTACAAAACAATTCTCAAACACCTATATATATGAATTGTACTGAAGGAAGTTATATACCACATAAAGATGATACTTTTTATAACATGTATTATCCAATTGAAGAAGAAAGAGGTTTCTGTGCCGAAGAAAACCATTATGTCCCAGGAATATATAGTATTGATTTAAAAGAAAATGAAGAAAAAAATATTACTTTTGTTTGCTCATTAGAGGCGAACATTGAAGAAATTGATGGAAAAAGAATTATTACACAAGAAACTGATAGACAAAAAGCTTTAATATTTGATACTGGTATATTGCAACAAATAAGCATGAATGATAAAAGAGTAGAGATAATAAAAGCTTTAATTTTGGCATCAGATAATTTTATTGTTAATAGACCATCATTTGCTTTGCATACAATATTAGCTGGTTATCCATGGTTTTTAGACTGGGGCAGGGATAGTCTGATTTCTTTTGAAGGTTTACTTTTGTTAACAAAAAGATTTGATATAGCAAAAGAAGTATTATTAACAAATATTAGAGATGTAAAATATGGTTTAGTTCCAAACGGATATTCAGGATATGATAATAGACCACTTTATAATAGTGCAGATAGCTCTCTTTTACTAATAGAACAAGTATATAAATATCTAAAATATACAAATGATTATGAATTTATAGAGACAGAAATGTATCCTACATTGCTAAAAATAATGGATGCATATTCAACTAGAATAGATGTAGACGGAAATAATATATACCTAGATGAAGATAATTTGATTTCAGCAGGGACTAAAGATACGCAAATAACATGGATGGATGTAAAAATAGATAATCATGCAGTTACTCCTAGAAACGGAAAAACAGTTGAACTAAATTCATTATGGTATAATGCTTTAAAAATAATGGCAAGGTTGTGTGAGAAATTTGAAGATAAAGATTTATGTAGAAAATATTTACAAATGGCTAAAAAAACACAGAGATCTTTTATAGAAAAATTTTATAACAAAGATAAAAAATGTTTATATGATGTATTAGGAGATGATAAAATAAGACCAAATCAGTTATTTGCTTTAAGCATATCTCATCCAATAATTGATAGCCCAGAAATTGCAGAACAAATTTTGGATGTAGTAAAGAAGAAATTGCTAAACAAATATGGGTTAAAAACTCTAGCTGCTGGAGAAGAAGGATATGTAGAAATATATGAGGGTTCTCCATATAAAAGAGATACAAGTTATCATCAAGGAATAACATGGCCTTGGTTATTAGGACTATATTATGATGCATTAAAAAACACTATAAAAATGGAAAAAGATAAAGAAAAGAAACAAAAGATAGAAAAACAAATAGAAAAATTGGTAGAAGATACAAGAAAAACATTTGAAATAGAAATGTTTAAAAGGTCAAGCATAGGTACAATAAGTGAAATATATGATTCGGCAGAACCTTTTAAATGTAGAGGAACTTTTGCTCAAGGATGGAGTGTTTCAGAAGTCTTAAAAATAATATTAAATAAACAATAAAAATATTAAGAAAATATTAGAAATACAGTCTAAAAATAAATGTGGAGGACAAAGTGGATATAAATACATTAGAAAATAATCTAAAAACAGGAAAAACAAGCAATTTATATCTATTATATGGAGAGGAAAGATTTTTATTAGAAAATACTCTAAAAAAGATAAAAAAGCTTTTTGGAGAAATGGTAAATGGTATAAATTATATACAACTAGATAAAGATAATATATCAGAAATAATCTCCGACATAGAGACTCCTGCTTTTGGTTTTACACAAAAATTAATAATTGCAAAAGATACTGAACTATTTCAAAAATCTAAAAGAGGTTCTAAAAATAGTTCAGTAGAAAAACAAGACAATAAAAATAATAATAAATTTGAACATATATTAGCAGAATACATAAACAACAACATAAATATAATAAGAGATTCAGTAATTCTAATATTTATAGAGAATGATGTTGATAAAAATGACCTATATAAAGCAATAGATAAAAATGGTATAATATGTAACTTTGAAAAGCAAAAACCAATAGAAATTGCTAAAAGGTTAAAGATAATATGTAATGCATATAAAGTAAATATAGATTCATCAACTTTAAATTATCTTATAGAAAACTGTGGAACATCACTTCAAGATTTAATAAATGAAATAAGAAAACAAATAGAATATGTAGGAAAAAATGGAACAATTACAAAGCAGACAATAGACTTACTTGCCACAAAACAATTTGAAAGTATAATATTTGATTTAACTGATAATTTAGGTAAGAAAAATATTCAATTAGCTATGCAAGTTCTTAAAAATTTATTAAATGCAAAAGAACCAATACAAAAAATATTTATAACACTGTATAATCATTTTAAAAAAATATATATAACTAAAATTGCAATAAAAAATAAACTAAACATTTCAGAAAGCTTAAAATTAAAACCAAACCAAACATTTTTAGTAAATAAATATACAATGCAATCTAAATATTTTAAAGAAGCTGAATTAAGAAAAATTTTAGAAGAATTTATAGATTTAGACTATAAAGTAAAAAATGGAATGATGGATATAAACATTGGATTAGAATCAATACTTTGTAGATATTGCTCTTAAAATAAAAACTTGCTGTTGCAATTCAAAGTTTATATAATAAATTAGCTTAGATTTGTAACATTTTGTTAAAAATATAAATATGTAATTTAATCAATAAGAATAAAAATAAATCCTTTTACACAAACTAACAAAAATGTTGATAGTGTAATAATATTAAACAGATACACTTCAAACATAGATTAGCTTTGAGTAGGAGGATTTTTTATGATAAATTTTAGAACTGATATGGCAATAGAAAGAAATGACATATATAGAAAACAAAATAATATAGAAAATCAAATAGACGGAATAATAACAGAGGAAGAGCAAAAAGAAGACATAAATATATCAAGAGTAAAAATACTAAATGAACAAGGAGAAAAAGCTTTAGCAAAGCCTAAAGGAGACTATGTAACATTAGATGTAAAAAACATAAAAAATATTGACGAAGAAGGAATACAGAAAATAGCAGAAGTTCTTGGAGATGAATTAAGAAAAATAATAAAAAAGCATATTACAGATACAGAAGATATATTAGTAGTAGGTCTTGGAAATTTATATGTTACTCCAGATGCTTTAGGACCAAAAGTAGTTCCTAATATAGAGGTAACAAGACATATTTTACAATATATTCCAAGTGCAATGCCAGAAGATACAAGGCCAGTATCTGCAATATCGCCTGGTGTATTGGGAGTAACCGGAATAGAAACAATGGAAATACTAAAAGGAATAGTAGACAATATAAAACCTAAAATGTTAATAGTAATTGATGCATTAGCAACTAGAAGTATAGAAAGAATAAGTAGTAGTATACAAATTGCAGATACAGGAATAGTTCCAGGTGCAGGAGTGGGAAACACGAGAAAAGAAATAAGTATAAGAACATTAGGAATTCCAGTAATAGCATTAGGAATACCAACAGTAGTAGATTTAGCATCAATTACAAATGACTGTATAGACCTATTCATAGAAAGCTTGCAACAAAAAGCAATGTCAAATGACTATCTAAATAAATTAAGAGAAAAAGATAATTACGAAGAAATAAAAGAAGCACTAATTCCAAAAGACTACAATATGATAGTAACACCCAAAGAAATAGACAAGCTAATAGAAAATATGAGCAAAATCGTAGCTAAAGGAATAAACATATCATTATAATTTAAAATTTCGCCCAAAAAGGAACGTCCAAAATGGGCGAAATAAAAAATAATATAAAAAAATCTTTTTTAGAAAAATATAATATGTTATAATAAAAATGCATCTAAAATTAATATATAAGAAGGAGATTTATAATGGATATAAATACAATACAAATGCTAGATAAAAATCCAGTTATTGGACAATTGAATTTATTACCAATACCAGAACTAAAAATAGTAAAATTTTATTTAAAAAATGCTTTAGTAGAAATTTTTAGACAAAATGATAAAGAAAAAGAGGACAAAGTTTTTACATATAAAGCAGTAAAGACATGTATGCCTCAAGAATATAATTATATAAATAGAGTAATGAACTGTGCCGAAAGAATAGATTTAGAAGAATCAAGAACTACATATACTAAAAAAATTGGAGCAAGATTTGAACTTTGCAAAGAGTGTCCTTTAAAACAATGCATAAAACAAACTGTAGCAGATTTAACATTTGAAACTATGAAATTAGAAGATGCAAATCATATTAGATATGATATTGTTGGTTATATTGATAATATAATACATGAAAAAGAAAAAAATTATGAGAAAAAAGCAGATAACTCCCTATTTTCAGGAGTTGGAACATATACTTTATTATTTGTAAAAATGATATTAGAAAACAAACTTGTAGAACTACAAGATTTTAATCAAGATACTAGAATTGCAAAATTTAGATATGTAGATTTAACTAAAAGAGAAAATGTAAAATTTTATATAGAAAAATTATTTCATTATTATAATGGAGACAAATATAATGAACTTGAAATAAACGTTGATAAATTTGAATTCAAACCTGATGAATATTTAAATGATTATGATTATTTTTATAAACTTTCAGCATATTATACATATAAACAAGAAATAGAAAATATAGATATAAAAACAGGATTAAATAATTATCTTAGTGAAAAAAATAAGGAAGTTATTGTAAATAGATCAAAATATTTTATAGGAGTATATAATCGTAAAGTAGACGAGCTTCCTTGCAATGAAAAAACAAAAGCAAAAATAAAGGAAATATTTAATTATATATTAAACTATTATGCAGATTCTAGTATACCTTATGTTCCAATAAATATTGCAATGTATACAGAAGATAAAGAGCTAGTAGAAAGAATTGCACAAATAATTGGAACATATATGTGGTTCTTCTTATATCTAAATAAAGATATGAAACATTACAGAGAATCTATGAATGATTTATTATTAAACAGAAATTATATAAGAGATTTATATACAGTGCAAAGAGATGGGAAGATATATAATAAACTTGGAATGTTAACAATAGAAAACTTTGAAAACATAATGTTTGCTAATCAAATGGACAAAAATATGATATTAAATATGTTAATAGACAAAATAGAAACAAATAACTCAAGAGTATGCACGGTTATATATGGAAATAAAGAAACAATAAAATCAATATTAGCTCCATATCCAAAGCTAAATACATCATTATTTAATATAGAACTAGACATTGATGAACTAAGCATAGAAGAAGTACATAAAATGGTTGTTGAAAAACTAGAATTAAAAGAACCAGTTTCAGACGAAATAAAAGAAAAATTATATAATTACATAAAGCAAACATATGGAGGTAGCGAATTAAAAAATACTGAATATGTAAAAGTATTATATAACAAAATTCTATTAAAAGAGTTAGATACATATAAAATATATGAAACACCAAAGCTTACACCAGAAGATATACCAAATGCATATAACACACGAGATCTACCAGAAATTTTAGCGGATTTAAATAGTCTAGTAGGACTTGAAAAGATAAAAGAACAAATAAACAATTTAATAAGCTTATTAAAATTCAACAAAAATGCAAACATAGATATAAGCAAATTTAACTTACACATGGTATTTACAGGAAACCCAGGAACAGGTAAAACAACAGTTGCAAGACTTTTAAGTGATATATTATTCAACTTAGGATATGTAAGAAAAAATAAATTGGTAGAAGTATCTGCAAAAGATTTAATAGGAGAATATATAGGACAAACATCAGGCAAAACATACAATGTTTTAAAATCAGCTTTTGGAGGAGTACTATTTATAGATGAGGCATATTCAATAATATCAACAGACAGTAAAGCAACATTTGCAAGCGACTGTATATCTACAATATTAAAAGTAATGGAAGACCAGAGAGACAACATAGTAGTAATATTTGCAGGTTACAAAAACGAAATGGAAAATTTTATAAAATTCAATCCAGGATTACAATCAAGAATAGGCTATAAAATAGAATTTGATGATTACTCAAATGAAGAACTAATGCAAATATTTGAAAACTTGCTAGAAAAGAACAACTTTAAAATAACAAAAGAAGCGGAAGAAAAAGTAAGAAACATAATAGAAAAATCTAGCAAGATAGAGAACTTTGGAAATGGAAGATACATAAATAAAATGTATCAAGACATATTAATACTACATGCAAACAATATGGGAAACGAAAAAGACAAAGAAAAACTAATGCTAATAACAGAGCAAGACATAGATGAAGATAAACTAATAGCAAAAGAAAAAAGCTCAAGGAAAATAGGATTTTAATTTAAAGCTGTTTTTGGGGACACCTTCCGAAAACAGCTTAATTTATTCCTGTTTTTGGGGACACCTTCCAAAAACAGCTTAAAATTAATTGGATTAAACTAATTTTTGCCTATTTTTGGGGCCCCCTTTTGGGCAAAATTACATAAAAGTTATCTAAAAAAAGAAAAGATATTCATCAAAAAGCGAATATCTTTTCTTGTTAATTTAAATATTTTGGAATATTATCTAATTCTATTTTTGTACCATTTAAATATTCTAAAATTCCAGCATCTGTGGTAAAGTCAAATTTCAATACATAGCTACAAAGCTCTTGAGTGTGTGCGTTAAATTTTTTATTAATTTCATTAATTCCATATTTCCCATCACCAATAATAGGGTAGCCAATATGTGATAAATGAGCTCTAATTTGATGAGTTTTACCAGTATGAAGAATAACTTCAAGTACAGATGTATTATTAGATTTATTGCTAGAACGAATAAAATATTCAGTTATAATCTTTTGATAACCTTTTTTAGGAGAGTCACTTATATAAACAAGTGACTTTTTGCTATCTTTGAAAAGATATGCCTCTAATGTTTTATGTTGCTCTTTTGGTATGCCATAAACTCTACAAAGATAATGCTTTTCTATTTCATGAGTCTTAAATTTACTAAACAAAATATCTAAACATTCCTTGTTTTTAGCAAACAAAGTAAGACCAGAAGTATTTCTGTCTAGTCTATGGCAAGGCATAATATCACAACCATACATATTACAAAGCATTTTAGTTAATGAATTTTCTCCAGTTACTTCAATGCCTACAGGTTTATTTACAACTACAATATTATCATCTTCATAAACAATTTCTATATTAGCCAAAGAATTTCCAAAAAGTATATCATCAGTAATATAAATAGCTATAACATCACCCTTGTGTACAGTTTTATTCTCATTTATTCGCACATTATTAATTCTAACATCCTTTTTACGAAGAGCCTTATATAAAGTACTCATCTTTAAATTAGGATATTGCTTTAATAATACAGTATTTAATTTTTTTCCATCATTTTTACTATCAATAACTAAAGTTTTCATACCAAAATTATACAAGAAAATATATAAAAAAGCAATGTTTTTGGTTTTTGAACCTGTTTTTGGAAGGTGTCCCCAAAAACAGGTCTAATCTACTAGCATCATATCATACATTCTTTTGTAATCCTTTGTATCATCATAAGCCATATAAACTGTAGAAGCATTTTTCCTTAAAAATTCAATTATTTCATATACATCAATCCAAATTTGATTAGTACCATCTTTTTGAACTTCATTAAAAATAAGTTGAATTCCAAAGTGTAAATGAGGAATATTTATATTATTAACATTTTCCTTGCTACTGTAACCAGTCATTCCTAAGTAACCAATAACATCTCCTGCCTGAACAATATCACCTTCTTTTAAATCTTTTGCATAAGGGTGATCTTTTCTTAAATGAGCATAGTAATAATATCTTTTGCCATCGAAACTTCTAATACCAACTCTCCAGCCACCATATTGGTTCCAACCAAGAGCCTCAACATAGCCAGACTCTACTGCAATAATAGGAGTACCAATACTACCCATTAGGTCATTCCCAAGATGAACACGCCTATAACCATAAGACCTAGAAGTTCCAAAATCTTTATAATGACTAAAACTATAATTCTTAGCAATAGGCAAAAAAGCCTTTAAACCATATTTTTTAGTATAAACCTTATTACCACTTTCATCTGTAGTTTGAATTTCATATTCACCAATATACTCATGGAAAATAGCATCATAGCTCTGATAAAAATAATTATATAATTTCATACCAGAACTAAGCTCTTCCATAGTTTTCCCTTCCTTAAGAGAAGCGACCAAATTATCTAAATCACTTTGCTTAAATAATCTTAAATCACCTCCATACTTACATCCTAAATAAGCCATAAGCTCAATCCAATTATATTTAATAGGTGAGTTTTCGTC
>CALXJR010000025.1 GCA_944388675.1 uncultured Clostridia bacterium | reverse complement strand
ATAATTTTAACAATTAAAGTAATTAAAACTTTTTCAACTACTAGACAAGTTAATAATTATCAATATAATATAGAAGAGAATAATCAAATATTAAATGAAAAAAATGCAGAAGATAACATAGAGAAAAACATAATTACTGTTGAAGTTAATAATGAGAATGAAAATAAAGTTGAACAAAATATAGAAGAATCCCATGTAGATGATATTGTTGAAGATAATGTAGAAAAAGAAAATCTAGAAAAAGATGATGTATTAAAAGATAATGTAGAAAAAGTTCCAGACGAGCCAGAAAAAATAGTAGAAGAACCAAAAAATGATGCACCACAAACAAGTAATTCCGAATTTGATAGTAGTGTGGCATTTATTGGAGATTCTAGAACACAAGCCTTTTTAATGTATACAGGACTTAAAAATGTAACAGACTATACAAGTATAGGATTAATGGTAGATACAGCTGTTACGAAAAAATTTGTAAAAAGTGCAAACGGTGAAAAAGTAACAATATTGCAAGATTTAAAGACTAAGAATATTGATAAAATTTATATTATGCTGGGAGTAAATGAACTTCGGTTGGGTATATAGTAGTGTATTCATTAAAAAATATGGACAGCTAATAGATTCTATAAGACAAATAAAGCCAAATTGTAAAATTATAGTACAATCAATAATTCCTGTTACAAAATCTAAATCTGATAGTGATGAAATTTATAATAATCCAAGAATAGAAGAATATAACGAATTAATAAAAAAGATGGCAAAAGAGAAAAATGTTCAATATGTAGATGTTGCTTCATACTTAGCTGATAGTTCCGGAAATTTACCAGAAGAAGCAAGTACAGATGGAGTACATGTAAATAAAAAATATTGTTTAAAATGGTTAGAATGTTTAAAGCAAAATTAAAGGAGTAAAAGTTATGAGAAAGTTATTAATTGTAATAGGAATAGTTATAGTAATAATTTTAGGCACAATAATTTCTGCAAATATATGTGTAAATAGTGAAGATATTTATATTGATATGAAAGGTTTAGCAAATAGTCTTATAGAAGCGCGAATATTTGAGGACTCTTTAGAACCTGTAGATAAAGACATGATATTAAATAAATATAATTTAGATAGTTCAAAAGTAAAAGATCTAGTTTCTTATGTTGGAACTGGAGCAACAGCTGAAGAAATACTTATATTAGAAATGAATAGTAAAGATGATTTAAGACAGGCAAAAATTAATATTGAAGACGAAATAGAAGAAAGAAAAGCAGATTTTGCAAGTTATTTACCAAAAGAAGTATATAAATTAGAAAATTATAGTTTAGAAAATTATGGAAATTACTTAATATTATGTATTTCAAATGATACAAATAAAGCAAATGATATAATTAAGCAATATATAGATTAAAGGAGCTTTTTTGCCGTGCAAGACACAACACAAATATTAATAGAATTTATTGAGGAAAATCAAGAAAAATTATATAGAATAGCATTTAGCTATGTAAAGAATGAAGATTTAGCATTAGATATAGTTCAAGAATCAATAGAAAAAGCTTTAAGAAATATAAAAACTCTAAAGCATGAAGAATATGTTAAGACATGGTTCTATAGAATACTTATTAATGAAAGCCTTCAGTTTGTTAGACTCAATAAGAACACAACATTATGTCAAGTAGAAGATTTAAAAGATTACATCGAGTGGAATGATAATATTACATTAGATGGAATTGATTTATACAATAATATAAGTAAGCTAAAAGAAAAGCTAAGAACAGTTATTATTTTAAGATTTTTTGAAGATTTAAAAATAGAAGAGATAGCAAGGATAACAAAGACAAGCCCTAATACGGTTAAATCGAGATTATACAAAGGATTAGAAGAGTTGAGAAAATTAATTAAAATGTAAGGAAGGAAAGTTAAAAGAATGGAAGAAATAAAAAAAGCTAAAGAAGTTTATAAATCAATTAAAATCCCGTCTAGGCTTGAGAGTTGTGTAAAAGATGCTATTTCAAGTAAAACTAATAAATATTATTCATTTAGGGGATTAAAATATGCAATGTCAACAATTGCTTGCACATTTGTAGTTTTTATATTCTTTATAAATGTAAATCCAAGTTTTGCAGTACAAATTTATAATATTCCTGTTTTAGGTGACATTGCCAGAGTATTTACTGTTAAAGAATATCATGAAGATGACAATTTAAAATTAATTAATGCTAAAATTCCTGCAATACAAAATACTGGAAACACAGATTTAGAACAAAGAATAAATTATGAAATAATGACTAAAATGAATGAAGTTTTAAAAGAAGCAGAAGATAGAGCAAAAAGCTATAAAGAAGCAGTTATTGCAACAGGAGGAAAAGAAGAAGATTATGTGCCTGTAAATATTCAAGTGGATTATGAAATTAAATATTCAAAAGATGACATAATTTCACTTGTTATTTATAAATCAGAAACTTTGGCAAGTGCATACACAGAAACCTTTTTCTATAATATAGATATAGAAACAGGAAAAAATTTAACATTAAAGGACTTGCTAGGAGAAGATTATAAGGGTATAATAAATGAGTCTATATTTAATCAAATAGAAGAGAGAAGTAAAGACCAAAATAACTCATATTTCACGGCTGATGAAGGCGGATTTACTGGAATAGAAGATGAATTCCAAGATTTCTACATTAATCAGAATGGAAAAATAGTAATTGTATTTCCTAAATATGCAATCGCACCTGGTTATATGGGAATGCAAGAATTTGAAATAGATAAACAAATTTTTTAAAGTATAGAGCTCTTACACTTTAGAAAGTAAGAACTCAAACTAAGTAGTGAGGACAATAGCAATGGTATTTAGCAGTATAGTTTTTTTGTATATATTTTTACCAATAATGTTATTAATTTATTTTATAGTTCCAAACAAATTTAAGAATGCTGTAATGATTGTAGTAAGCTTAATCTTTTTTGCATGGGGAGAAATTAGGTACATATTTATAATGCTCTTGCTAGCAGTTATGGATTATGTTTGTGGTAATAAGATAAATAAATATATGGACAATCCTACCAAAAAAAGAATATTTTTCTTTATAGATGTAGGAACAAACTTACTTATTTTATTTTTCTTTAAATATGCAGATTTCATAATAACAAGCATAAATAGCATTACAAATTTAAATATACCATTATTAAATATTCCACTTCCAATAGGAGTTTCATTTAATACTTTTCAAAGTTTGTCATATATAATAGATGTATACAGAGGAACAGTTAAATGTGAAAAGAGTTTTTATAATTATTTAGCATATACTATGCTATTCCCACAAATAATTGCAGGACCAATTGTAAGATATGAAACTGTTGATAAAGAATTAGAAGTAAAAAATATAAGTATAGATAATTTTTCTTTAGGAATAAAAAGATTTATAGTAGGACTTGGTAAAAAAGTGCTTATTGCAAATAATATAGGAGCTCTGTGGAATACAATAGAACAGGGGCAAATATCAAACTTAACATTTGTACTTGCATGGTTTGGAATTATAGCATTTGCATTACAAATATATTTTGACTTCAGTGGTTATTCAGATATGGCAATTGGTCTTGCTAAAATGTTTGGTATGGATTTTGATGAAAACTTCAATTTTCCATATATATCAAAAAGCATAACAGAATTTTGGAGAAGATGGCATATTACTCTTTCTTCATGGTTTAGAGACTATGTATATATACCACTTGGAGGGAATAGAAAAGGTTTTGCAAAACAAATTAGAAATATACTAATAGTATGGTTTTTAACAGGTGCATGGCATGGAGCATCCTGGAACTTTATATTATGGGGATTATATTTTGGAGTAATCTTAATATTAGAAAAATTAATAATTCTAAAATTATTAGATAAATGTGGAAAAATATTTAGCCATATATATGCCATTATCTTAATTTTAATAGGTTGGGTAATATTTGCATTTGAAGACTTACAAAAAATTGGTGCATATTTTGGAGCAATGTTTAATATTACAAACTTTGTAAATAATGAAGCATTATATTATTTAAGAAACTATGGACTTATTGCAATAATAGGAATAATATGCTCTACAATGCTAGTAAAAAAATTATTAGTTAAGTTAGATGAGAGTAATAAAATTGGAATAAAGATTATAGAAGTTGTAGTCTATATAGGAATCCTAATATTATGTACTGCAAGCTTAGTAACAGACACATTTAATCCATTTCTATATTTTAGATTTTAGCTGTTTTTGGGGACACCTTCCAAAAACAGCTTAATTAATCTAAATTAGATTAAATTTTGCCCCAAAAGGACCGTCAAAAATGGACGGAATTAAATAATTGATTTTTTTGTTTAAAAGTGTTATAATAATAAATACCGTGATTTACTCACTGTGCAAAAAAGAGGAGGTACTGCACAATGCCTAGTCAAGAACAATTGCTGACCGTTTTTTTCACAACCATGAAGGTTGCAGCTATCATTTTCATCATCGCAGTTATTCTTCTTGTAATTAGCCTTGTTGCACTGGTTATTGCAAAAATCATTAACCGGATTCGCCGCTGAAGCTCAAAGAGGGGACTTTCCTGAGGGAGAGTTTCCCTCTTTGAGCTTTTTGTCGAAAATTATTGCATAATATCAATTGACTATTTATTAGAAAATTGATAGAATTAGTGATGTCGAAAATAGAAATATATTCTTATCACATACTAAGAATGATAAATAGAAAAGAGGTAATACTTTGAGTAGCAATAGATTACTTATAATAGATGGAAATAGTATAATGAATAGAGCTTTTTATGGAATAATGAATTCTAGAGCTTTAATGGCAGCAGATGGAACCTATACAAATGCAATATATGGTTTTTTAGCAATTCTTTTTAAAGAATTAGAAGATTTAAATCCAGATTATATTGCCGTTGCATTTGATTTAAAAGCTCCAACACATAGACATAAAATGTATAAAGATTATAAAGGAACACGTCATGCAATGCCAGAAGAACTTGCACAGCAAATGCCTATTATAAAAGAAATTTTATCTGATATGAATATTACAATAATAGAAAAAGAAGGCTATGAAGCAGATGATGTATTAGGAACAATTTCAAAACAAGCTGAAGAAGCAGGTCATAAAGTTACAATACTTTCTGGAGATAGAGATACATTCCAACTTGCAAGTAAAAACATAACTATTAGAATTCCTAGAACAAAAATGGGAAAGACTGAAACGGAAGATTATGATGAAAAGAAAATTAAAGAAGAATATGGTGTTACTCCTACACAATTAATTCAAGTAAAAGGCTTAATGGGAGATACATCAGACAATATACCTGGAGTCCCAGGTGTTGGTGAAAAAACTGCTTTAAAATTAATAAAAGAATATAAAACAATAGATAATTTGTATAAAAAGTTAGATGATGGTGAAGCAGATGTTAAAGGAACTTTAAAACAAAAATTGGAAGACAATAAAGATTCTGCTTTAATGTCAAGAGAACTTGGAACTATTTTGATAGATGCACCTTTAGGTATTAATGTAGAAGATTTA
Source organism: uncultured Clostridia bacterium (assembly GCA_944388675.1). GTDB lineage: Bacteria > Bacillota > Clostridia > TANB77 > CAG-508 > CAG-245. The sequence goes on along the minus strand of CALXJR010000025.1, from coordinate 10,931 downwards.
AAAATAAAAGAATGGAATAAAGAAGCCGTAACAAATAAATTTAAAGAACTTCAATTTAATAGATTTATTGAAAGATTTGAATTAAAAGGTTTAGGTACTGCAAAGGAAGAAAAAAAGATTGATAATTTATTTCAGATTAAAGAAATAAAAGATAATATTGATGAAGTATTACAATATATTAATAATACTAAAAGATTAATCTATTATATGGAAAAAGAAAATGGTTATGTAGAGGAAAAAGAACATATAATAAACCAAAAGATTTCTTCAATTAGTATATATAACGAAGAAGAGAATTTAGTATACTTCATACGAGATTTTGATATTAAAAAATTTGCAAACATTTTTTCAAATCAGGAAATAGAAAAGATAAGCTACAAAGTAAAGCCAGATTTTATTATATTTAAAGAACTTGGAATAGATTATAATAATATTAAATATGATGCAGAAATTGCAGGCTATAATCTAAACCCAACAGATAAAAACACAATAGAAGAAATGTCAATAAAATACTTAGATATTGATATTAATGAGTATATTGAAAATGAATTTAAAGGTGTTGAAGATTCAGATAATAATAAACAAATGACTTTGTTTGATTCTCCAAAACAGGATGAACAAGTTTTAACAAAAAACAAATATAAAAATTCTTTAATTTGCTATGTAATAGCGAAGTTAGAAAAAAAGACATTAGAAGAATTAGAAAAGGTTAAAACATTAGAGTTATTTAATAAAATAGAAATGCCTCTGGTTCCAATTCTTGCAGCAATGCAATATAATGGAATGTTAGTTGATAAACATGAATTAATCAATTTTGGAGAAATTTTGAAAGAACAAATTAATAAAATAACTCAAGAAATTTATGATTTATGTGGTGAGGAGTTTAATATAAATTCACATCAACAATTAGGAAAAATTTTATTTGAAAAACTAAAATTACCGGTTTACAAAAAAACAAAAAATGGATACACAACAGATGTAGAAGTACTAGAAAAGTTAAAAGGTAAACATCCTGTTATAGAAAAAATTCTAGAATATAGAACAATAACAAAATTAAATTCCACATATGTGGAAGGATTAATGCCATTTATAAATGAGTATACACATAGAATACATTCAAGTTTTCATCAAACAATTACTGCAACTGGAAGAATAAGTAGCACAGATCCAAATTTACAAAACATTCCAACAAGAGCAGAACTTGGAAAACAAATTAGGAAAGCATTTAAGCCAAAAGAAGGCTATGTATATATAGATGCAGATTATTCTCAAATTGAATTAAGAGTTTTAGCTCATATGTCTAAAGATGAAAATATGATATATGCATTTAAACATGGGGAAGACATACATAGACAAGTTGCTTCTAAAATTTTAAATATACCAATTGAAGAAGTAACAAAAGAACAAAGATCATCAGCAAAAGCTGTAAATTTTGGAATTGTATATGGAATAAGTGATTATGGTCTTGCAAACCAGATTGGAGTTTCAAATAAACAAGCAAAAGAATATATTTCTCAATACCTTGAAAAATATAGTGGAATTAAAAATTTTATGGATACTGTTGTAGAAAGTGCAAAAGCAAAAGGTTATGTTGAAACATTATTTGGAAGAAGAAGATATATACCAGAAATCAAATCTAGCAATTATATGGTTAGACAATTTGGAAGTAGAGCTGCGATGAATACACCTATACAGGGAACTGCTGCAGATATAATGAAAATTGCTATGATAAAAGTATATGATAAAATCAAAGAAGAAAAAATAGATGCAAAAATTGTACTACAAATTCATGATGAATTATTACTTGAGGTTAATAATAAGGATAAAGAAAAAGCAAAAGAACTTTTAAAAAATTGTATGGAAAATGCAACAAAATTAGAAATTCCTTTAGAAGTAGAACTTTCGGAAGGAAATAGTTGGTATGAAGTAAAATAATGTATCCAAAATTTGAACAAAGGAGACAGAATTGAAAACTTTATTGAAATTTATACCTATCATAATATTAATAATCTTAATATTATTAATTATTTTGCAATTTTCAAATATAAAACAATTTATAATTGAAAAAATTTATCCTAAAGAATATCAAGAATATGTTGAAAAATATGCCAAAGAATATAATATTGATCCATTATTAATATTTTCAATAATAAAAGCAGAGAGTAATTTTAATCCGAATGCAGAATCAGCAAGTGGAGCTAAAGGGCTTATGCAATTAATGGATGCAACAGCAATTGAACTTGCTAATAATATAAATGACCCAATATCTGATGGAGAAAATTTATTTGATCCAGAAAAGAACATAATGCTTGGAACTAAATATTATTCAGATTTATTAAAAATATATGATAATAATATGCTCTTAGCCTTAACTGCATATAATGCAGGAATTGGAAATGTCAATAATTGGATTGAGGCAGGCATAATTAAAGATGATGGTAGTGATATAGAAAATATTCCTTATAAAGAAACAAATATGTATGTTAGAAAAATTTTAAGAAATTATAGAATGTATTTAGAAACTTATAAAACAAATGAATAGAGGAAAGAATATGAAAACTAAGAAAGTTAGTATTAGTATATTTCAAATATTAATTTTTATTTTAATTGTTATTGCAATAATTATTATAATAGTGGCTATTGTAAATAATAAAAACAAACACAATAATGTTTCAGAATTAGAGCATCAATTTGTTGGTACTGGAACATTAGAAGATCCATATAGAATTGAAGAAATAGAAGATTTTGTTAAATTACTTACCAATATATCTGAAGGTAATTCATACAAAGATATATACTTTAAATTAATGAACAAATTAGATTTTTTAGATGATGCTTCTTATTTAGATATTAACAGCACAACATATGGAGATTTAAATCAAGATGGAAATGTAACAGGCATAAAAAATGAGCTGACTACTGGAAATGGAATTTTTGGTATAATAAATAAATATGTTGAAATATCTGATGATGGAACAATAATTCATTCTTTTGAAGGTAATTTTGATGGAGATAATAAACAAATAACTAATTTACAAATTAATTTACCAGTTGTAAATAATCAAAGTTATATAGGATTATTTGCTAATAATAAGGGGACAATATCAAACTTAAGGATAATCGGCAATATTTCTACAACGAATGAAATGATAGAAAATACTAATATGTTTATTGGAATGCTTGCAGGTAAAAATGAAGGTACGATTCAGTCATGCAAAGTAGAAGGTAGTATAAAATTATCAGAAAATGCAGATAGTGCAAAGGTTTTATTAGGAGGACTTGTAGGTGATAATATTGGAACAATTTTAAATTCTTCTAGTAGTATTAATATAGAATCAAATTGCCAAAAGGCAGGAATTACAGCTAGAAATATTGTAGATTCTAACATTTCTAATAGTGGAAATATTACAAATTGCTCAAATAATGGAGAAATTATAGATGAAAGTAATAGAAATATTTATACAGCAGGAATTGTAGCTGAAAATAATGGAATTCTTACAAGTTGCACGAATAATGGAAAAATAGTAGCAAAATGTGTTGGTGGAATAGCTTGTTATTCATCTGGAAATATTTTAGTATCTCAAAATACAGCTACAGTTACAAATCTGGAACAAAATTCTACAAATGATGAAAAAGCCGGAGGTATAGTAGCTGTACTAGAAAATGCTACAATAGAAAATTGCAGAAATACGGGTGAAGTAATAGGAAATAACATTTTAGGTGGAATTGTAAGTGAAAATAGTGGAAATATTGTAAATTGTAGTAATGATGCAAGTGTTTCTAAATTTGCTGAAACCTTGGATGGTAGTGTGAATTTAGGAGGTATTGTAGGAATTAATCATAGTATAGGGAAAATATCAAATTCTAAAAATTCAGGACAAATTTCTTCAAATTCAGATAATATTGTAGTTTTAGGAGGAATTTGTGGAATTTTGTATAATAATTCAATAGTGGAGTATTGTGAAAACAAAGGTACTCTAATTGGACAAGGAAAAACAATTACACCAAATGAAGATTTGACAGATAAATGTATTTCATGTTCAAATACAGGTGGAGGAAATATTACTCAAACACAGTCTGGTGAATTACAAGTTGGTGTAATATATGGAAAATTTGAAAAGGAGGAATAAAAATGGCAGTTTTAGTAACAGGTGGAGCTGGTTTTATAGGAAGCCACACAGCAGTAGAATTATTAAATTCAGGAAGGGATATAGTTATTGTAGATAATTTTTCAAACAGTAAACCTAAAGCATTAGATGCAATTAAGAAAATAACAGGTAAAGATTTTAAGTTTTATGAAATTAACTATTTAGATAGAGAAAAATTAGAAAAAGTATTTGAAGAAAATAAAATAGATGCAGTTTTAAATTTTGCAGGATATAAAGCTGTTGGAGAGTCTGTAAAAAAACCTTTAGAATATTATGAAAATAATATTTCAGGGTGTTTAGTATTATTAGAAACAATGAGAAAATACAATGTAAAAAAATTTGTATTTAGTTCTTCTGCAACAGTATATGGAGAGCCAGAAAGGATTCCTTTAACTGAAGAATGTAAAACTGGAGGAACAACAAATCCATACGGAACTTCAAAGCTATTTATCGAGCAAATATTAAAAGACTTATATGCATCAGACAATAGCTGGGATATTTGTATATTAAGATACTTTAACCCTGTAGGAGCACATGAAAGTGGGCTAATTGGTGAAGAACCACAAGGTGTACCAAATAACCTAATGCCTTATGTTGTAAGAGTTGCATCAGGAGAATTAAAAGAGTTATCAGTATTTGGTAATGATTATGATACTCCAGATGGAACTGGTGTTAGAGATTATATACATGTTGTAGATTTAGCCAAAGGTCATATTTGCGCTTTAAATAAATTAGATAAAGAAGGAAGCGGATTATATATATATAATCTTGGAACAGGAACTGGATATAGTGTTTTAGATATGGTTAAAGCATTTGAACAAATAACAGGTAAAAAAGTTCCATATAAGATAGCACCTAGAAGAGCAGGAGATATAGCAACTTGTTATTCAGATCCAACAAAAGCAAAAGAAGAATTAGGATGGACAGCAGAAAAAGGAATCAAAGAAATGTGTGAAGATTCTTGGAATTTTATACAAAAAAATAAAGAATAAAGGAGCTAAAAAATATGCAAAGTCAAATGATTACTTCTAGATTAGGTGGCGAATTATTAAGCTATAAACTAGATGGAGTAGAAAAAATTCACCAAGGACAAGAGTGCATAGATGAATATGGAAAAGTTTATTGGAAAAGACATTTTCCAGTACTTTTTCCAATTGTAGGAAAATTAAAACAGAATAAAACAATAATTAATGGAAGAACCTATGAAATGTCTCAACATGGATTTGCAAGAGATATGGAATTTGAACCAATTACTAAATTAGATAATTTTCACTCTTATGTATTAAGAAGTAATCCAAGTACCATGGCTAAATATCCTTTTGAATTTGCTTTATATATAACATATAGAACAGACGCAAATAAACTTACTACAATTTATAAGGTTGTAAATGAAGGAGAAACAAATATGCCATTTGGTATAGGTGGACATCCTGCATTTAAAATAGACAGAGATGATTTATTTAATGAAGAATATTATTTGGAATTTGAACAAGATGAAGATAAAATCCATTTCTTATATTTAGTTGATGGTTTAATAGGAACAGAATATGCAAAAAACATAATGATAGATAAAAGAAGAATAAAAATTACAAAAGATACTTTTAATAATGATGCAGTAATAATGAAAGGATTAACATCACATAAAATTAGTTTAAAAAGAAGAAGAGGTAATAAAACTCTGCTTACTATGGATTATGAGGGATTTCCATATTTGGGAGTTTGGTCAAAGCCAGGAGCACCATTTTTATGCATAGAACCTTGGTATTCAACAGCAGATGCTATAAAATCAACTGGTGTATTTGCACAAAAAAATGATATTATAGTATTAGAGCCAAAGAAAGAATTTGAATGCAAATTTACAGTAGAATTTTTTAATTAAAGCTCTATTTTATATTAATTAATTATACTATTTGAAAATTTATTAAATTAAAAGGATGTAAAATATGTTAAATATGATATTAATATTAATTGGATTAATTATAATGGCAATTTCTGTAACTATAATTTATGACGCAAGAATAATTGCAGAAAAAATGTTTAGCTCAAATGAAACAAACGAAACAACAAAAGTCTTAAAAATTGTTTCATTTCTAACGTTTTTAATTGGAGCTGGAATTTTATATTTCATTGTTTAGAAAAAAGACTTTCTATGCTTAACTCTGTGCATAGAAAGTCTTTTTTCTTTTATGAAATATAATAATCATCATCTGGATCATATTCATAATTTTCTGTTGGTTGGTTCTGAAGAAAATCAACTAACTTATTAACATATCCCATACCTATACATTTAGCAAGACCTGATAATACAGTAATAATATAATCTTTAAATTCTTTGGTTGGAAGAGCTTTTGTAAAAATTCCATCTAAAAGCTCACTTAAATCAGCACCTTTATCTAAAGCTTTTTGTTTTGAATTATAAAAAACATTGTGTAAAACCATATATTCAGCATAATTTCTAAAATCATTAAAACCTAATTTCTGTAATAAAGCACTAGTTACTTTAAATACATAAGTATTGTCCATATTTCTATTACATTCTTTAATACAATTATTAACAGGATTCCAAAAATATTCTTTATATAATTCATAAAAATCTTTTCCATTAATATATTCTAACATTTTATCTTCTAATTCAGGATGATTTTCTAGTAATATTTCAAATTCTGTTTTATTATCTTCGGTGTTATTACTATTATTATTATCTTCTTTCATATGAAACTCCTAAAAATAAATTTAAACAATATTATAGCACATTTTAATTATTAAAACAAGAGGATGCTTTTGGGGACACATCTAAAACACTTTAAAAATAAAAAAATTTGTAAAAAGTATTGCAATATGTGAATATTTTGTGGTAATATAGTAACATAATATTAAAAGGCAAAGAACAAGAGGAGTAAGTTTAAACTATCTAGAAAAGAGAAAAGAAGAAGTGTGCTGAAATCTTCTTATAGAAAAGATAACTGAAGGTAGCTTGGGAGCTAATATATTGAAAATAGAGTAAATATATTCGTGTAGCTTACGTTATAAAGCATGATGAGAAATGTAATTTATATAATTAAATAAAATTAATTATCAATAAAGTAATATATAAATTATATAATTAAGGTGGTACCGTGAGATAAAAGCTCGCCCTTTACTTTTTAGTAAAGGGTGTTTTTATATATTTAAAAAGTATGTTTTTGGTTCATTTAATAAGACATGTCCCCAAAAACACCCAAAAGATGCTTTTGGAAAACGTCCCCAAAAACACCCAAAAGATGTTTTTTGGAAACGTCCCCCACAAAGCATCCAAAAATAATTGGCCCTATTGGGCGAAAAGGAGGTTATAATTTATGCTTGATAAAAAGTACAATGCACAGGAAAAAGAGAAAAAATGGCTAGATTATTGGAAAGATAATAAGATTTATGAATTTAAAAGAAATGGAAAAGAGGTTTATTCTATAGATACTCCGCCACCAACAGTTAATGGTAAGATTCATATTGGTCATATTTTTTCATATACACAAACTGAAATGCTAGCTAGATATAAAAGATTGAGAGGTTATAACATTTTTTATCCATTTGGATTTGATGATAATGGTCTTCCAAGTGAGAGATTGGTTGAAAAGGAGCAAGGAAAAAGAGCTCATGAAATAGGTAGAGAAGAGTTTTCTAAATTATGTTATGAAACTACAGATAAATATGAAAAAAACTTCCAGGAGCTGTTTACTAGAATGGGAGTTAGTACAGATTGGAATATTCATTACAAAACTGTAAGCCCTTCAACAATAAAAATAAGCCAAGCTTCATTCTTAGATTTGGTAAAAAAAGGTCATTGTTATCATAAGGAAAGTCCTGCTTTATGGTGCAATGAATGTTTAACTTCAATTGCTCAAGCTGAGCTTGAAACAAAGACTATAAAAACTACTTTTAATTATGTTAAATTTAGAACTGTAGAAGATAATGAAGAGTTTATAATTGCTACAACTAGACCAGAACTATTACCTGCTATTGTAAGTGTATTTGTTAATCCTAATGATGAAAAAAATAAACATTTAATAGGTAAAACAGCTCATATTCCAGTTGTTGATGTAGAAGTTCCAATTATGGCTGATGAAAAAGTTGCAATGGATAAAGGTACTGGAATTGTTATGTGTTGTACTTTTGGAGATCAAACAGATATTGAATGGTGGAAAAAATATAATTTACCTTTAAAATATATTTTTACTGATAATGGAAGAATTATTGATTCTGTTCCTAAATATGGTGGAATGAAGATTAAAGAAGCTAGAAAGCAAATTGTTGAAGATTTACAAGAGGGTGGATTTATAGTAAAAATTGAAGAATTAGAGCATGAAGTTCAAACACATGAAAGATGTGGTAAAGAAGTAGAATATAAGGTTATGAAACAATGGTTTATAGACATTATGAGCCATAAAGAAGATTTTATAAAAATAGGAAATGAAATTAAATGGCATCCTTCTTATATGCATGCAAGATATGATGAATGGGTTAATAATATTGCATGGGATTGGTGTATCTCAAGACAAAGATATTTTGGAGTTCCATTTCCTGTTTGGCATTGTAAAGAATGTGGAGAGCCTATTTTTGCAAGGAAAGAAGATTTACCAGTAAATCCTTTAGTAGATAAACCTAAATGTGATAAATGTCCAAAATGTGGGTGCACAGAATTTGTTCCAGAAACAGATGTAATGGACACTTGGGCAACTTCATCTGTAACTCCATTAATTAATATGAGATATGGTGAAAAAGAAAATTATGAAGATATATTAAAACCTATGAGTTTAAGAACCAATGCAAGTGAAATTATTAGAACATGGGACTTCTATACAATAGTTAAGAGTTTTTACCATTTTGGACAAAGACCTTGGGATAATGTTATGATTTCTGGTTTTGTTATGGCTGGAAAAGGTGAGAAGATTAGCAAGAGTAAAGGAAATAGTAAACATGAACCAATGGACCTAATTAATCAATATTCAGCAGATGTATTAAGATATTGGGCAGGAACTGGACGTTTAGGTACAGATATAATATTTAGTGAAGAAACATTACTTCGTGGAAAGAAGTTAATAAATAAAATTTGGAATGTATCTAAATTTATTGAAATGCATCTAACAGATTTTAAAGATAAAGAATTTAACGATTTTGAATATATAGATAAATGGATTTTAGGACGTTTTCAAGAAATGGAAAAATCATTTATTGCTTATTTAGATGAATATGAAGTAGGATTAGCATTAAATATTTTAGAGAAGTTTTTCTGGGAATTTTGCGATAATTATATTGAAATTGTTAAACATAGATTATATAGACCAGAAGAATTTGGCGATATTCCAAGATATAGTGGACAAAAAACAGTATATATCATTTTATATAAATTATTACAAGACTTTAGTATTTTCTTCCCATTTATAACTGAAGAGATATTCCAAGAATTGTATCATACAGAAAAATCAATTCATATAACAGAAATAAAACCTTTAAATTATGAATTTGATAATGAAATAAAATTAGGAAATCAAATTGTAGAAATTATAAGTCAAGCAAGGGGAGCAAAGACAAATAATAATGTGTCTTTAAAAACACCTATTAAATTATTATCTATTGGTGTAAGTAAAGATTTGAATGAGGCAATTAATAAATCAATAAAAGACTTTAAAGCTACTCTATTTATTGAAAATTTGGAAACAAAAAATATTGACAAAGATGGTTTTGAAGTAAATAACATAGAACTTGATTTAGATGAAAATATCTAATTTTCATTTACTAAAGAATATGCTCCTTTGACTTTATGTTAATTATGGTGTATAATATAAGTATTACAACCTTAGAGGAGGTACTTAAAAATGAAAAAACGGTTGTTTGTTACTGGATTCGTAGTCGCGGCTGTCTTTATTGCTGTTGTTGCTTTGCTCGTTGCTTGCACCTCGAAAGAGGTGGAAAGTGAGCCGGTTACAACAACTCCATCTGCAACTACTCCAGCGCCCGACCCGACACCGACACCATTACCTGATGAAGCTCCGGATCCGACTGCAACACCTGAACCTACTCCAGAACCGACTGAAGTCCCTGATGAATTGTATGCTACGGCATACATTCGTGACAATTCTGCAAATTTCTCGTTTTATCAGATTGATAACGAGTATTACAGGAATGTACAGGAGCTTCGGCTTCGCATCGAGGATACGGATTATCTGTCAAACGTCTATGTGTACGTGCCTGATGTTTTCGGACTAAGCAGTGTACAAGTAGACAAAACAGCTGATAAAGCTTCGGTTGTAAGCGTTTCTGTTGTAGACATGAACGGTAACATCGTCTCAGGCGAAAGCATGAAAGATGTTATGGAGAATGGTGGTGCAATCATTTTGGACAGACTGGATTATGAGCAAATCTATCAGATTAGGCTCGTAACCGATGTCGGAACCTATGCCTGCAATTTTAAGGTAAACTGAACCGTTGCCACGCCCCCCAGCCAAAATTTGGCTTGGGGGGCGTGGCTTTTTAAATACAAATTTGAATAAACCAAACACCGACATAGAAGAAGATATTTAAATCTTTTCTATGCCGGTGCTTGGTTTGTACTAGAAATATCTAGTGTGAGCTGGAGGTTTAGACTTCGACATTGGTGTCAATGTCATCAAGGTCGTCATAATAGAACCGGATTGTGTGGTAGACAGTGTCATCCAGATAGGCTTTGGTCTGTGCTGCTGCTCTGCCAGTGAGCTTGGAAGGATCCAGAATCTTCAGGATTTCTTCTTTGCTCATACCAAAAGCAGGGTC
>CALXJR010000024.1 GCA_944388675.1 uncultured Clostridia bacterium | reverse complement strand
TTGTAGAAAACATACCAGACTTCTTTAGAGTAGCAGATGGAACAGCAAGCGAATGGACACAAACAGCAAATAAAACTCTAGAAGCAGAGGTAACACTACAACCTGGAGAAACAAAAGAATTAATAGTTGTACTAAACTGGATCAAGAACTCAAGCAACTTTGGCTTACAAATAAACACAGTAACATTACAAAAAGTAACAAACCCTGCAAACTATGAAGAAACAGATCTATCAGACAACACATCTACAGCAGAAGTAATCTTCTCAGTAAAAACAGGTGGAATAGATACAAGTATAGTAATCGGCACAGCATTAATAGTAATGTTAGGAGCACTAATAATTACAATATATCTAAAAGAAAGAAAAACTAAATAACATTTGACCTTCCTGTTTTAGGGGACACCTTCCGAAAACAGGAAGGTTCCTTTTTTGCTGATTTTTAGGCGTTTTATCAAAACAGAATAGTGTTTTATTACTATTTTTGAACCTGTTTTCGGAAGGTGTCCCCTAAAGCAGCTTTGTAATTTTATGTAGAAATATGAAATATAAAAATGCTTGCAATCTATGGAAAATTAAGGTATGATAAAAAAAGTTTATAAATTAAAATTAATATTTATTTTCGAAATATTTTGAATCTAAAAAAATCCTCAAAGATTAAATAAAAGTTATAAATTTACCAGTCAATATAAGAAATTTTTAATTCTGATATTGATTTATAAGTAAAATTAAACTATAATATAAGGAGAAAAATATTGAAAAAAGACTTAAAAAAATTCCCAATAATAAGAGATGAATTAGTTTGTGTACCTTCAGGCTTAATTAGTGAAAAAGGAACAGACATAATGAGCTGGACACTAAAAGAAAGTTTAGAAGATAAAGGTTTAGATAATATAAAGATATTTGATGAAATGAATTATGCATCTTATAAAATAAAAGATACATTTTGCATAAAAGAAGATGGTGAAGAATATTATACTAATTCAAATTACAATAGTAAGCATGATAAATTATTTAAAGTAATATTTAACGACAGGTCAGAAGCAGCAAAGTTTATGAACAATGTATTAAAAATAAAGTATAAGATAGAACCTGAAAAATTAGAATTTTATAATAAAGAATTTGTCACAACGATGTTTGAAAAAATAGAATCAGATATAGTCTATAAAATAGCAGAGAAAAATACTTACATAATAATAGAACATCAGTCAACAGTTGATAGAGCAATGCCATATAGAATATACCAATACACAGGAGAACTACTAAGAAATGTAATAGAGAAAAAGAAAATCAAGAATATCAATTATAAACAACCAAGAGTAATATCAATCGTATTATATACTGGAGATAAAAAATGGAACATAAAGAATATAGATGATTTGCAAATACCTTTAGAAGGTTATAAAAAAGTAAAACCACCATATATCCTAGTAGACATAAACAAATTTAGCAAAAGAGAATTATTTGAAGATGACTCAATGGTATCAAAAGCTATGTTAATAGAAAAGGAAAAAGATGAAAAAGGAATACTGAAAGCTTTAGAGCGAATAAGTAAAAAAATATCAATGAATCCAAATGAAAGACAAATGCTATTGTTTATTACAATAGTAAGGTATGTGCTACTAAGTATAGATGATGAAGAAACAAGAAAACAATTAGAGGGAAAAATAGAAAAAATGAAAGGAGTTGAGGCAAATATGTTACATGCAACAATGGTTTTAAATGAAGCTTTTAAAAAAAGAGAAAAGAAAGGTAAAAGTGAAGGAATAAAATATGAAAAAATAGCTACTGCTAAAAGACTATTAAAGAAAAAAATGAAAAGTGAATTCATTTCAGAAATAACAGGTCTCACAATTGAAGAAATAGAAAAATTAAAGTAAGAATGTAAGTGCAAAAGTATTTTATAAAACTTAAAAGAACTAGACAAATGAATAGATCCTCGATTTACTATAAAAACAAATAAAAGTAATTATAAAATTAAAATAGAGATTAGATACTACAATCTAATCTCTATTTTGATGTTTTGCTAATATGTATAAAAATATTCCTAAAAAGGTTATTCTGTTCTTAATGCTGTAACAGGGTCTTTTTTAGCTGCAGCCTTTGATGGAATTAATCCACCAATTAATGTTAAAATAACACTTAAAACAACTAATATTGTACCTCCTGTAACTGGTAATACAGCTGTAATATCTGTATTTATGCTATGAATTATTAAGTTAATTGGTATTAATAATAATAAAGTTATACCAATTCCTAATAATCCAGAAAATAGTCCAATTATAAATGTTTCAGAACTAAATATTGATGATATATTTTTCTTAGAAGCACCAATTGCTCTTAAAATACCAATTTCTTTAGTTCTTTCTAGTACAGAAATATATGTAATAATACCAATCATTATAGAAGAAACTACAAGTGAAATGCTTACAAATGCTATTAAAACATAACTTACACTATCTATAATTGTTTTAACAGATGACATTAAAAGTCCTGTTAAATCTGAATATTTAATTACTTTATTTTCATTTTCTTGTTCCATTCTAGTGTTATATTCATCTAGAAAATCTATAAACTTCTCTTTTGAATCAAAATCTTTAAAATAGAAGTATATAGAAGTTGGTTCATCTAAATCCTGATATCCTAAAGATAATAGATTGGTATTTGCATTTTCTACAGCACTTGTTGAAGACATTGTTTGCATTAAACGTCTAATTTCATCTTCATTCATTTCAAATTTAAAAGCTCCTGCAAATTTATCTGTATCTATGCTAAATGCATTTGCCATAGTTTCCATTAATCTTCCTGTAAGTTCTCCAACTTTAGTAAGTATAGTTTTTTGCATATTAGCTTCAGTCATAGCAATTGCAACTTCATTTGTTCCAGATACAATTCCATCTTGATTTATTAGTGTCTCAACCATTTGGTCTATTAAACTTCCAACTAAAACTGCACTTGGCTCTGTGGGCTTTTGTGGCTCCTGCGTTGGAGTATCTGTAGTATTATTATCAACCACAACATTTCCTTCTGTATTAGTTACAGAACTTTCAGTATTTGAAATAATATTTTCAACTTCTGAATTTTCTATTACATTTTCCACTGTTCCAGATATTTCAGAGTTTGTTATAACATTGCCTGTTGTATTAGTTATTATATTTTCTGGAATAGATGGTATTTCTGGAGATGTGCCACCTTGACTTGGAGGAATTACTCCAGATGTGCCAGACATCATAGTTATATATTGTTTTAAAAATCCAGTAATAATTCCACTATACATTTGTGAAAATGTATCTGCAGGGATTACATATTTAGATTCCATTTCATTTAATAAAGATTTATTTGCCTTGTTATTTAAACCATTTTGTACCAATGAATCTACTTGGCTTAATTTAATTGTAGCAAAACCGCCAACTTGGTTTTCACTAATATAATCATTTAAAATATTTTTTGTGATAGTTGCCAAATTATTTAATAAATCAGTCTGAGCAACAGATGTATCAGCAGTAATTGCAGAAGAAATCTCAGACATATAACCTTGGGTCATATTTGCTATATCATCTTGATCAATATTAATATTAAAAGCAGAAGATAGAGCATCTGTATCAATTGTAACTAAATCTTGAAAATCAATACCAGTACTTACATCATCTTCATCAAAATCTTTACCACTAAATACATTAATATTCAAATCTTGTAATTGTTTTTGAACAATTTCAGACTCTGTAGCTTTATTTATTACATATTCAGTTAAATCTCTAGTATAAAGAACACCTGTCATAGAAAGGCTGTTTGTAGGTTTTACAATTCCAACTATATTTAACTTAATTGCATTATTATAAACATTATCCATAAATTCAGTATCTTGAGACATATCTTCATAAATATTGTAATTTTCATTATATCTATATATTGAAGATGGGTCAACAAGTTTTAATTCTATATTTTCTAATTCTTCATATGTAAATGTTAGTGGACTTTCAGAAGTTTCTATTTCTTCACCTGTTAAAGTACTAGAAATAAAATCTTCTAATTCAGATGATTCTCTTAGCCCTAAAGCATATAGTAACATATCAGATATAGTATTTTCTGTTGGTAGTACTAAAACAATTTCATTATAAGCTTCTGGAAGTCTACCATCTATAATTTCATATTCTTCTTCAACCATATTTTTGTCTTCAGACATTTCAGAAAAGATTGACATTGAACTACCCATCACACTTGAAGAACTGCCCATAAGAGAAGACATAAGATTACTAGGATTTACTTTCATCAATTCGTTATTTACATCTTTAGTATAAATAGTAGGAGTAACTGAATAACTATATTTTATTAAAGAAACCATTTCATCTATTTTTTCTTTATTATCTTCTAAATAATGTTTAAAAGATTTTAAATCATTTGAGCCAATGCTACCAAATAAATTTGCTATGTTTTGTTGCTCCTTAACCGTATTTTCGGGAATTTCTTCATTTTCCGAATTTACACTTGTAACTGAAAGTAGGGCAGAAGCTAAATCTGCTGTTTCAGACTGTATTGTAAGGGGATATGAAGTTAAAGTATCTTCCTGAATCTTATCCACATAATTTTGAAAACCTGTTGATAATGAAAGTATTAGGGCAATTCCAATGATTCCTATAGAGCCTGCAAAAGCTGTTAAAAAAGTACGACCTTTTTTAGTAAGTAAATTATTCAAACTTAAAAGTAAAGCTGTAAATCTAGACATTGAAGATTTACCCATATTTTTATGCTTAGCTTCTTCTTTAAAAGTAATTTCTGGTTCATAAGGATTCGTATCTCCTTGTATTACACCATCTTTTAAATTGACAATTCTAGTTGAATACTTTTGCGCAAGTTCAGGATTGTGAGTAACCATAATAACCAAACGGTCTTTTGCAACTTCTTTAAGTAATTCCATAACCTGAATACTAGTTTGTGAATCTAATGCACCTGTTGGTTCATCTGCAAGAACAATATCAGGATCATTAACCAAAGCTCTTGCAATAGCAACCCTTTGCATTTGTCCACCAGACATTTGATTAGGCTTTTTATGAGCTTGGTCTTTTAAGCCAACTTTATCTAAAGCGTCTAGTGCTCTTTTCTTTCGATTCTTCCTCGAAATACCACTTATAGTCAAAGCAAGTTCAACATTAGAAAGAACAGATTGATGAGGTATTAAATTATAATTTTGAAAAACAAAACCTATAGTATGATTACGATAAGAATCCCAATCACGGTCCTTATATTTCTTAGTAGAAATATTATTTATAATTAAATCACCTTTATCATAGTGATCAAGTCCACCAATAATATTCAATAAAGTCGTTTTACCAGACCCAGAAGGTCCTAAAATAGAAACAAACTCATTATCTCTAAAATTTAAACTTACATTATTTAAGGCGATTTGTACTAAATCGCCAGTTTTATACTGCTTTGAAATATTTTTTAACTGTAACATTTTAATCTCCTAAATCCAGCTATATTAATAAACATATATACTAATAAATTATCATTTTTATGCTATTTCTGTCAATGAAATCCATAAAACTTTCACTGTTTTTGGGGACACCTTCCGAAAACAGCTTGACTTTCGTTAAAATAAATGGGTAATTTTGCAAATGTATTCTCTGAAACGCAAGCTGGAGGCAACTTCTTAATTAAAGCTGTTTTAGGAAGGTGTCCCCAAAAACAGGAAAAAACATAATCACAATTATAAAAAAGGCAACATAAAATATAATATGATAATTAACATTGGAGGGATAATTTTGAATAATTTAAATGTAAGTAAGAAAGTACTAGAACTAAAAAACATTTGTAAAACATATCAGGCAAAGAATGGTGAAATAGAAGCATTAAAAAACATCAATTTTAATGTAAATGAAGGTGAATTTGTTAGCATAATAGGTCCAAGTGGATGTGGTAAATCTACTCTTCTATCTATAATTGCAGGATTAGAGCCTAAAACAAAAGGAGATATGTACATAGATGGAAAAATAGGATATATGCTACAAAAAGATAATTTACTGGAATGGAGAACAATATATAAAAATGTTTTACTAGGACTGGAAATAAAGAAAAATTTAACAGAAGAGAATAAAAATTATGTTATTGAATTATTAAAAAAATATGGGTTATATGAATTTAAAGATAAATATCCAATGCAATTATCAGGAGGAATGAGACAAAGAGTAGCACTTATACGAACACTTGCCATTCGTCCTAATATACTTTTACTAGATGAAGCTTTTTCTGCTCTTGATTATCAAACAAGATTAATGGTTACAGAGGATATCTATAAAATACTAAAACAAGAAGGAATAACAGCAATAATGGTAACACATGATATATCAGAGGCAATTTCTATGTCTGATAGAGTTGTAGTACTTGGTCAAAGACCAGCTACAGTAAAAAATATTTATACGATTGATTTTGAAATGGATAATAGAACACCATTAAACTGTAGAGAAAATCCTAAGTTTAGTAAGTATTTTAACATCATGTGGAAGGAGCTGGAGGAATATGACAAAGAGGAAGAAAAGAAAGATAGAAAATGAGTTAGTATCAGAGGACAGAAAAAAATATCTAAAAAGAATAAAAATAAACAAAACAAAAGTATTTGTAACACAAATATCAATAGCTATTGCATTTATTGTAATATGGGAAGTACTTGCAAGAATGGGAAAAATAGATAGTTTCATAACAAGTCAGCCTTCTAGAATTTTGGAAACATTTTTAAACTTATCATCTAATGATTTGTTAGAACACTTAAGAATTACTTGTACAGAGACTTTAGTAGGATTTTTACTAGGAACTGGACTTGGAATAATAATAGCTATAATCTTATGGCTTTCACCATTTATTTCTAAAGTAGCACAGCCGTTTTTAGTAATATTAAATGCACTTCCTAAAACTGCACTAGGGCCAGTAATAATAATCTGGGTAGGAGCAGGAATGCCTGCAATAATAGTTATGGCACTTGCTATATCTTTAATAGTAACTATTTTAGATATATTAAATGGACTGATGAATACTGATAAAGAAAAAATCAGAATGTGTGAAACTTTTAATGCAAATAAACTTCAGATACTTACTAAAATAGTAATTCCTGCTAATATATCAACTTTATTTAACACATTAAAAGTAAATATAGGATTATCTCTAGTAGGAGTTATAACAGGAGAATTCTTAGTTTCTAAAGGAGGACTTGGATATTTAATTGTATATGGAGGTCAGGTTTTTAAACTAGACTTAGTTATGACAAGTGTAATCATTCTTGCTATAGTTGCAGCTTTAATGTACGAAAGCATAACAATTTTAGAAAAGATTATTGTAAAAACAAAACAATAAGGAGGAAATTAGTAAATGAAAAAAATAATAATAGCAATTGTATGCATTGTTATAGTTGCAGCAATTGTAATAACAGCTTTTTTTATTAACAACAAGCCACAGGAGCAAGCGGGACTTACAAAAATTAGATTAAATGAAGTAACAAGGTCTGTATTTTATGCACCACAATATGTAGCAATATCAAATGGATTTTTTGAAGAAGAAGGAATAGAAATAGAAATGTCAACAGGTCAAGGAGCAGATAAAGTAATGACTGCAATCTTAGCCGGCCAAAGTGATATAGGTTTATGTGGCCCAGAAGCAAGTATATATGTATATAATGAAGGAAGAGAAGATTATGTAGAAGTATTTGGACAGTTAACAAAAAGAGATGGTTCATTTTTAGTTAGCAAAAATCCGACTGATAATTTCTCATGGAACGATTTAAAAGGTAAAACAGTAATACCTGGTAGAAAAGGCGGAGTTCCATATATGACATTAGAATATGTATTAAAACAAAATGGAATAAATCCACAAACAGATTTAGTGTTAGATGATAGTATACAATTTGACTTAATGGCGGGCGCTTTTGCAGGAGGAGATGCAGAATATGTTACACTATTTGAGCCAACTGCTTCAATGACAGAAGATGAAGGAAAAGGATATGTTGTAGCATCAGTAGGTGAAGCTGCAGGAGAAGTTCCTTATACAGCATATTGTGCTAAAAAGAGTTATATAGAACAAAATAGTGATATAATAGAAGGATTTACAAGAGCAGTATATAAAGGTCAACAATGGGTAAAAGAACACTCAGCAAGAGAAGTTGCAGAAGTAATACAAGACTTTTTCCCAGATACAACAGTAGAATCACTAGAACAGTCAGTACAAAGTTACAAAGACATTGACGCTTGGAACGAAACCCCAATACTAAAAGAAGAATCATTTGATAAATTACAACTAATAATGACAGAGGCAGGAGAACTAGAACAAAAAGCACCTTATGACAAAATAGTAAACAACTCATTTGCTGAAAAAGTAATAAATGAATAAAAATTTTGGATGCTTTAAGGGACACCTCCCAAAAGCATCCAAAAGATGTTTTTGGGGACACCTTACTAAAACAGTTTATCAAAATATTATAAAATATGAGTTACAGTATTTATTGACATTTTTAAATTATATCTTGACAAAATAAAAAATGGTGGTAAAATATGTAACGATAGTTCTTAGGAACTATGTATGTCCGTACTAGCAAGCATTCGCAAGAGTGTAATCATGAAAGGAGAATGCTATATGGGCAAGTATACTGATGATAAAGGCTATGATCGTTACGACTACGATGATGGCTATTACAACAAGGAAGAAGCGGACAGGGCGGTCGAAAACGGAGACGCGAAGCGCCTCTTTGACGGCAGAATCTGGGATCCGGATACTGACACCGTCTATGACGAGAACGGCAGGCCCTGGTAATTCCTTCATTCATCACTAAAGTTTTCTAACCAAAAAAGTACGGACTAAGGTCGGCAACTGTAGACCTCAGGAGTGTAGATGTAGATAAACATCTGCACTCCTGCTTTTTTTGTCCTGTTTTCGGAAGGTGTCACAAAAAGCAGGACAAAAAATCCAACTTACATATTGTATTTTGTGCCAAAATAAGATAAAATAACTTTGATATTTTTTTGTATAATTAAAAATAATAAAAAATAAGATAAAATATAATAAAAATATATCACAATAAGTAAAAAACTTTTTTAATTTTTGTATCTAAAACGACAAATAAATTATAAAGCTTGTATTACAATATGAGCCATAAACAAAAGTTAAAAAAGTAAGAGGTGGTAAGGATGTTTCAAAATATATCAAAACAAGATGGGGAAGTTTTTGATGAGGATGTTAAATTAAATAAACAAGATAATATAAAAGAAATAATAAAAGAAAATCTATCTATACAAAACTGCATAATTTACATTTTAGCCTTTATGTTATCACTTGTTGGTGGGCAAGATAGTATGTTTACAAGTATAGCACCATTTGGATTTGCAATTATTTCAGCATCAATTGGTGCAAGAATTCCAGCACTTTTTGTGTGTATTGCCACATTAATAGGAACAACAATTAAATTTGGAGGCAATGGTCTATTATTTTATATATTAACATTGTTAATATTTTTAGCATTTGTACTTATAAAAAGACCAGAAGAGCAAGAAGAAAGAAACGAAAAAGTAAAAGTTGGAATCCAAATGAGCTTAGCAGTATTTATTGTGCAAACAGTAAAAATGTTATTTAATGGCTTTTTAGTATATGACTTAGCCTACAACATAATGCTTAGCCTAGTTACTTACATATTATATAAAGTATTTGTAAATGGTATAGTTTTATTTAGTGAAGCGGGAGTAAAAAAGGTGTTTTCAATAGAAGAAGTTATGGGAGCAGCTCTTTTACTTTCAATCGCGGTAAATTGCCTAGGAAATTTAAAAGTATTTAATTACTCAGTAAGAAATATTTTAAGTATATTAATTGTATTAGTAATGGGATGGAAAAATGGAATGCTTGTTGGAGCAACAACAGGGATTACAATAGGAACAGTTTTAGGAATACTAAATGGTCAAGACCCAACAATGCTTGCAGCTTACGCAATATCTGGTTTAGCCTCAGGACTACTTAACAAATTAGGAAAAATTGGAGTAATAGTTGGCTTTATAATAGGAAATATAATTTTATCCTATGTTGCAAATGGAAACACAATAGAAGTAATAAAATTCCAAGAAATATTAATCGCAGCACTAGGACTCCTAGCAATTCCTAAATCGTACAAATTAGATATATCTACAATAGAAAATGATGAGAAATTATTACCAGAAACAACAACAAGAACACTAGAAGAAAACAAAGACACAATTCATAAACTTTCTAAGATGAGTGATACAATATCACAAATGGCAAAAGAATATGAAGATGCAGCAGCAAGCATCGTTACAGATGAAGAACTAGAAGAACAAGAAAAAGCAAATAGAGAAATCTTTGAAGAAGAATTATTTACAAATTTAGAAGGAAAAGAAGATAACCTATTATATGATGATTTAGCATCAAATAATGAAGGAATACTAGATGAAATATTTGAAATTATGTTAAAAAAAGATGTTATAACAAGAAAGGAAATAGTTCAAATATTTGCTAATCATAATAATTATATTATGGGTTATAATACTTCATCAAAAGAAGATGATTATATTGCTCAAAATGATATTGATGAAGTAGTTAGAGCTATAAATTCTTCATATAGAGTAAGCAAAATTAACTTTGTATGGAAAAAGAAATTAGACGAAAAAAAGAAAACAATGTCATCACAACTAAACAGTGTGTCAGAAGCATTATCAAATTTAGCAGACCAGATAACAACGGAAGATAAAGACCCATACAAAGCAGAAAAAGAAGAAATAAAAGCGTTATTAAAAGATAAAGAAATAAATTTAAAAGATATAACAATAAAACAAGAAGAAACAGGAAGATACATTATAAATTTATACACAGGTGTGTGTGATTCTGTGGATGGTAAGAATTGTAGTTTTAAAAAAATATCACGAATTTTAACAAAAGTTTTGCAAGATAAAATGACTTTACAAAAACAAATATGTGGACTAAGAGCAGATGATGACACATGTATGTTTAAATTTACATCAGAAGATAAATTTACAGTTCAAGTAGGAATTGCAAAAAGTAAGAAGGCGGATTCAATAATATCTGGAGACTCAACAATACAAACAAAATTAGAAGACGGAAAATATCTGCTTGCAATAAGTGATGGGATGGGCTCAGGACCAGAAGCAAGAAAAAGTAGTAAGATTGCTATAAAAATGTTAGAAAGACTGTTAACTTCTGGATTTAACAAAGATACAGCATTAAAGTTAATAAATACAACAATATCAGATAACACTGATGAAGATATGTATGCAACCTTAGATGTAAATATATTAGACCTATATAAAGGAGAAATGAAATTTATAAAAAATGGAGCTTGTCCAACATTTATAAAAAGAAGAGGAAATGTAGAAATACTAAAGTCAGTTGCTTTACCAACAGGAATATTAGATAATATAGATTTGGTAGAATATAATTATGACTTACAAGATGGAGATATAATAGTAATGTGCAGTGACGGTGTATTAGATTCCACAAAAGAATATCTAAATAAAGAACTTTGGATACAAGAAGTATTAGAAGAAATAGAAACAGATGATAGCCAAAGAATAGCAGATATATTAATAAATGAAGCAAGAGATAATGATTTTGGTAAAGAAAAAGATGATATGACAGTAATAGTATGCAAAATAAGTAAGAAAACAGTCAAAAAATAATTAATAAGAGCGCACTAAAAGTGCGTTCTTATTTTAAATAACCGAAAATTTAATGTTTAACTTTAAATAAACTTATAAAAACTATTGTAATCAGCATAGCACTTGTGATATATTATAAACGTATAAAACTATGAAGCAAAAAGAAGAGGTAAATATGGGAAAAGGAAAAAGATATAACGGATCTGAACAAAAGCTAAATATCAAAAAAGTTATTGCTGTAGTAATTGCACTTCTTGTTGTTATAATGTTTATAGCAATAATAGTAAAACTAATAAATTCAGATGATGTATCAACTGAAAAGAAGCCTGCTTTAGCATATTATACTGTATATGATAACGGAAAATGGGGTGTAATAAATTCTTCTGGAGAAACAATAATAGAGCCAAGTTATGATGAAATGATTATAATTCCAAATAAAGAAAGAGATGTATTCATAATTACTTATAATGTTGATTATGATAATAATACATATGAATCAAAAGCAGTAAATGCTAACAATAAAGATATATTTACAAACTATGATAAAGTAGAAGCAATTCAAAATTATGATAAAAACAACAATATTTGGTATGAAAAAAATTGCTTAAAAGTACAAAAAAATGGTAAATATGGGTTAATTGATATGACAGGAAAAGAACTTGCACCTTGTGAATATGATGATATTACTCCTATAATTGGTGTAACACAAAGTTTAATAACTACTAAAAGTGGACAAAAGGGTTTAGTAAACTGTACAGGTGCCGTAATAATAGATAATTTATATGCTGACATTACAACACTTACAGATAATTATGAAGATGGCTATATTGTAAAAAATAGTGATGGAAATTTAGGAGTAATTGGTACAGATAGAAAAGAAATATTACCTATTCAATATAGTAATATAGAGCATGTATATGGTAATAACAACTATGTAGTAGGAACAAGTGGAAACTATCAAATAATAAACACTCAAACTAACCAAACCACAAATATAACATATGATTCAGTTAAATCAATAAACAATGGTTATATAGTTGTAGAAAAATCAGATAGATATGGTATTATTTCTGCAACAGGAGAAGAACTTGTAGCTCCACAATATGAAGACTTAACATTTGCATTCCAAAACTATTATATTGCTTTAAAAGATAATAAATATGGAATCATAGACACAAATAATGGAACAAAAGTAGCTTTCAATTATAATTACTTAACTTATATACAAAATGCAAATATCATACAAGGAGAAAAAAATAATATAGAATCTGATTTAATAGATACAAGTTTTAATGTAAGATTATCAGGTATTATATCTGAAATAAATGTTAATTCAGGTTATCTAAAAATTAGAACAGATTCAGATTATGAATATTATAATTTTAGATTTGAAAAAGAAAGTAATAGAACAGCTTTACCTGGTAATACATTATTCTTATCTAAGAAAGATGGAAAATACGGTTATGTTGATAAGAATGGTGTAGTTGTTATAAATTACATTTATGATGATGGACTAGAACAAAATGCAGAAGGTTTTGTTGCAGTAAAAAAAGATGGAAAATGGGGAGCAATTAACTCAAAAGGCGAAACAGTAGTAGAACCAACATACACATTGGAAAATAACGTGGCAATTGACTTTATAGGTCAGTGGCATTTAGCAGAAGATATAAACGCAGGATATTATACAAAATAAACATAAGAAGGAGATAAAAAATGGAACTAAAGACCAAGTACCAATATACATATTTTATATATCCATATATAGTTGATGAAAAGAAGTATGATAAATATTTATTAAAATTATTAAACAATAAGAATTGTAAATTACATACATTCGAAAAAGTAAAAGACTCAGACCTTTATCAATATTTCTTACCTAAAATTAGAGATTATCTATTTTGGAGTATAGAATATGGAAAAGAAAAAGTCGAAAAATTAAATACTATAGAAAAAAATATGCAAGCAGTAATACTTGCAGGATATCCATGCGTAATATTTGATTACAATTTAAAAAAAGATATTCAAGGTAAGGTTGGCAAAAAAGATGGAATATTTTTTAACATTACCAAAATGCAGTTAATATGTTTTAACACAGGAATATGTTTTTTAAATATTAAAACAACATTAGAAGGAGAAAACACTCTAGCCGATGTATGTAACTTTAATTATAGATTTAGGGATATAAAATCAAGTTTATATAACTTTAATGGACACGAAAATATCCAAATACAAACAGATATGTTTGAAAACAGACAAGATTTAACCGATTTAATAAAAAGTTTAACAGGTAATAATAAAAAAGCAATACAGTTAAACTTGGATATAGATAGATTTCTAGTTTATTCATATGCATGTATAGGCCAGGAAGAATGGAATTTAGATAAAGAACAAGAAATGTTAAAAAAAGAATTCTTAAAATTTGCAACTGTGAAACCAAATGATTATGCAATGGACTATGAAAAAAACTATAAACAAGTTAAAATCACTGAAAATTCAAAATATGAATTATATGGTCTTACAAAAACCAGTACAGTATTATTAACATCTGATATAAACACAGGTAACTACACTAAACTACCACATGATTATGAAAGACAATTATTATTTAGTTATATTTTTGAATTATACCAAAAAATTTATATGAAAAAAATTAATCAAGATTTCAAAAAAACTAAAAACATGGCATTAGTACAGAAGGAATTCATTAAATTTACGCAATCTGTTTGGATTGAAGAAATAACAAATGATGATTTTGGCACAATCCTATGTAATTATTGGGAAAATATCATGAAAAATAGCATATTATATGCTGAAATAAAAAATAAATTTGATACATTATATAAAAATGCAAATATTGAAAAAACGCAAAAAATTAATAAAAGGATTGTATTCATATTGATCATATTAGTTATATTAAATATTATAAGCATATTCAAAATATTTTAGATGGATACTTTTGGGTGCTTTTGGGGACGTTTCCCTAAAACATCTTTTGGGTGTTTTTGGGGACACTTTCCAAAAACATCAATAAAATAAATATATAGAACGAATATGTATGAGTTTCTGAATACATATAAGAAATAAGTTCAAAAGATAAAGAGGTACATGTAAATGCAAATAAAAGTAGGTATAGATATAATAGAGGTAGAAAGAATAAAACAATCAATCGAAGAATTAGGTGAGAGTTTCATAAATAAGATATTTACAGATGAAGAAAAGGCATATTGTGAGTCGAAAAAAAAGACAAAATATGAGCATTATTCTGCTAGATTTGCTGTAAAAGAGGCAACTTTTAAAGCAATTTCTACATTATTAAAGGATAAATACTCTATTTCGTGGAAAAATATAGAAACATTAAATGATAAAAATAATAAACCAATCATACATTTTGTTTCTTTAGAAAAAGAAGTAGAAAAGGAACTAAATAAAATTCAAAGTATAGATGTAAGTATTTCTCATATAAAAGAATATGCAATTGCAAATGTTAGTATATTAATTTAATATCTTGTTTTCTAACAGAAAGAGAGGAAAACTAAATGGAACTATTTGATTCTCACGCACATTATAATGATGAAAAATTTGCAAATGATAGAAATGAAGTCATAAAAAGTATTTATAATTCAGGTGTTACATCAATAATATGTGCTGGATATAATTTAGAAAGTTCAAAACAGGCAATCAAACTAGCAAATGAATATGAATTTATATACTCCACAGTAGGAATATCTCCTAATGATTTAACTGATGAATGGGAAGAAAATTTAAAAGATATAGAAGAACTATTAAAACAAAAAAAGAAAAAAGATAAAATAATAGCAGTAGGAGAAATAGGATTAGATTACCATTATGACATTGATAAAACAATACAAAAACAAGCATTTATAAAACAAATTGAGCTTGCTAATATTTATAATTTGCCAATAGTTATTCATACAAGAGATGCTGTAATGGATACTATAGAAATATTAAAAGAAAATCCTGTAAATAAAAAGGGAGTGTTCCATTGTTGTCCATTTAATAGAGAACTTATTAAAGAAGCATTAAAATTAGGCTTTTATATATCAATAGCTGGACCTATAACATTTAAAAATTCAAAAAATGCAGAAGAAATAGCAAATTTAGTACCACTTGACAAGATGCTGATAGAAACAGATAGCCCATACTTAGCACCAGAGCCAGTAAGAGGAACTAGAAATGATTCAAGAAATATAAAATATACTGCACAAAAAATTGCCAATTTAAGAAACATATCTATAGAAGATGTGGCAAAACACACATATGAAAACACAAAGAAAATATTTGAAATATAATTTTTTCCCAATTGAGATGTTACTTTCTTGGAGAAAATCTCTTAAATTAAATGCTTTTTATACAAAACAAAATCCTTACAAATCACAATTGTAAGGATTTTGTTAATTATTGATTAAAAACTATTTAGAAAAATCTACTTTAACATTTTTACGAGCTTCTTCAGAATCTACTTTAAACAACTCTTCAGCTTTGAATCCAAAAATTGAAGCAATAATATTTGTAGGAAAAACTTCTAATTCTGTATTAAACTTAGTAACAATATCATTATAGAACTGTCTAGAATAAGAAATTTTATCCTCTGTGTTTGTTAATTCATTTTGTAGAGACATAAAATTTTGATTTGCTTTCAAGTCTGGATAATTTTCTGCAACAGCCATGATAGTTTTTAATGATTCAGAAAGTTGATTATCTAAATTTACTTTATCTGCAACAGTTTGTGCATTAGCCCAAGAAGTACGAAGTTCAGCAATTTTTTCTAAAACTCCAGATTCATGTTCCATGTACCCTTTTACAGTTTCAATTAAATTTGGTATTAAATCAAACCTTCTTTGTAATTGTACATCAATTTGGCTCCAAGCATTTCTTACTTTTTGTCTTAAAGTTACAAGTTTATTGTATTTTGCTATTACGAAAAAAACTAATAATATTAAAACAAAAACAATTATAATTCCAATTACCATAAATATACCTCCTTAAGAATTTAATATAAATATAACATATTATAATATCTAATTCAATAAAAATTATAATAAAAAATTAGTAATATTAAAAAAAAACTTGAATATTATAATAATAGGACAAAGTTAACAAAAAACGGTAATACACAAAAGCACTTTACCCGTAGGGATTTTTAAAATTTAGAAAAATTTGACACATAAAGAAAAAAATGTTATAATGAACGTGTTGTTTCAAAAGGAGGAACGAAAATAATATGAATAAAGCAAAAAAAGCCATATTGCCAATTAAAAAAATTATTGGTATATGCTTAATACTAGTATTCATAATGGGAATAGGAGTTGTAGCAAATAACGCTACACTAAACAATGTAAAAATAATACTTTCAAATGGTTATATAATGAATGTAACAACAACAAAAACAAAAGTAT